>CAZJYV010000156.1:1290-4597 GCA_964550295.1 uncultured Clostridium sp.
ATTACGGCATGGTGGCCGTGTCGCTGGGCGAGGGCTTCAACCAGATCTTCGCCGGCGCGCTGCGCGGCACAGGTCAGGCGAAAACGCCCATGATCATCATGCTGTCCTCTTTTGTGGTGTTCCGCCAGATCTACCTGTATGTGTCCAAACTCCTGGGGGGCGGTTTTGTGGCGGTCGCCTTGGCGTACCCGCTCGGCTGGGTCGTATGCAGCTTGCTGATGACCATCTTCTATGCGAGAAGCCCGCTTTCCAAGAAGCGTTCCGATGACGGGGAATGCGGAGCATCCCCCAATACGGGGGAACAGGAAGCCGCGGAAGAAGAGGCGAATACGGACTTTGGGGAGTGACTCATGCCCCAAGCCTGTCGCATACGACGTTGCACAAGATCTCCACGCCACGGATCATCTGCGAAAGATCCATCGTAAAAGCAGTTTGGGATTGACCGTGTCTGTAGGGAACGTGCGCAAAACCGGCGATCATACCCGGCATATCCGACAGGGCGCGGTATAGCGCGACATACATCGCATCGTTGCATAGGTACGGCCCGGCCGTATAAGAAAACGCGGCAGGGATATCGGCGGCCGTGAGCGCGTTCAACATCGCATAGCAGGGCAGCGTTGAAAAAAGCCCGTCCGGCCCGCCGGGTATGACGGGCTCGTTTTGTGTGACGATGCCCGCGTTGTCGGGATTGACGCTGTCCCTTAGGTTGATCGCGACGCGCTCGATGCTCATCGCGGTTCTTCCGCCCGCCTGACCGAGGGAAAGCACGGCGTCCGGCGTGTGCGCGTTCAAAAGCGCGTCCATCTCGTCGTTGATGCGCCCCCACACGACGGGGAGCTTCGCCTTAATCAACCGGACGTTGCCAATTGCGTCCGGCAGGGCGGCGGCGCATTCCCACGAGGGGTTCGCGCTTTGCCCGCCGAATGGTTCAAAACCTGTTATAAGCAGCGTTTTCATCGGGGGAGATCTCCTCTCAATCATCCGCAAGGCGCGCGGCAAAGCCGTCCGTCATGGTTTGCGTACCGTCAACGGATACCCAGAACACCTCCACGCCCGCAAGAGACGCGATAAAGGCCTGTCCGTCTTGAAGCGGCATGCAGAACAGCGCGGTGGAAAGCGCATCGGCAAGCGCGGAGTCGGCTGTGAGTACCGTTACGGAATCGAAGTATGCGGCGGGCATGCGCGTGGCCGGATCGATGATGTGGTGATAGCGAGCGCCCGCTACTGTGTAGTATCGCTGGTATGAGCCACTGGTGACGAGGCACTGAGCGTTGACGTTCACGGTGCAAAGCGCGGCGCCTCCGTCCGGCGCTTCGACTTGCACTTTCCAATCGTTGCCGTCCGCGCGGGTGCCGATGGCGCACACGTTGCCGCCTACGGAAAGAAGCATGGAAGCGACCCCTTCCCCCGCCATAACCTCCATAACGCTTTGCGCTGCGTACCCCTTGGCAATTGCGCCCAGGTCGAGGGACATTGCGGGGTCTGCGAGAAAAACCGTACCCGCATTTTCGTCGATGATCACATCGTCGATATCCGTATGCTTTGTCGCCTCCGCGAGAACCTCCGCCGGGGGCAGCGCCGCGCTCGCAGGATTTTCGATGCCCGCTTCCCGATAAGTATGCCAGATGGAAAGCACGCTGCCGAGGGCAACGTTCATTTTGCCGTCCGTCCGCTCATACATATCCTTCGCGTATACAAGCAGGTCGATGAGCCTGCCGTCGACCGCAACCGGCGCGATGCCCGCGTTTTCGTTGACGGTTAAGGCGTTGTTCAAACCCTCATAGCTGTTGTAAATATCGTAGAGCCGGTGGTATTCAACGAGCAGCGCGTGCGCTTCTTCCATCCACGCATGTGCGGTTGCCTCGTCCGGCGCGTAAACGGTGATGGTCGTCACGGTGTCGAATACGTCGATATAGCTTGCGGCATATCGCTCAGGGCCGCCAAACGGGGAGCAGGCGGCAAGGGCGAGCGTGAGCGCAATCAGCAAAAGTGCGACGCATCTTTTCATCATTCACTTGATTCCTTGTTTGTTTTCGAAAGGGATTGCCCCGCTGCATCCTTAGCGGGTCGATGGGCGCGTGTAAGCGCCCGGATGGACGCTTGCGCGGCGAAACCCGTGAGCGTTCCCGTTACGGCGGCGGAAACGAGCAGCACGGGCATGTAGGCTAAAATCGCGCGCGACTCAACTACGAAGCAGGCGACGGCCATTTGTCCGATGTTGTGCATGAGCGCGCCCGTCACGCTGATGCCGATCGTGCCGATGCCCTTCACCCTTTTTATGAGGAGCATGGCGGCAAGGCTCAGCACCCCGCCCGCAAAGCTGTATGCCATGGCGGAAAAACCGCCGAACAGCAGGCCGGACAAACCGACCTTGAGCAGCATCAGAAGAACCGCGCTGCCCGTGTCCATCAAAAGGAGCGCGTAGAGCAAAACGGTGTTGGCAAGCCCCGGTTTGATGCCCGGTATCGCCGTGAGCGGCACAAGGTACTCGACATAGCCGAGCACGACGGCCACGCTCGTTAAAAGCGCGAGCTTCGTGATTTTTTGGGTTTTAATGCGCCCACTCATGAACCATCCTCCGAAAGTTCGACGGAAACGCCGTTGGGCAGGCAGATGATCCACCGCCCGAGCGCAAGCTCATCCGCGGTTTCAAGGCTGATCGTTCCCTGCTTTACGCAGATCTGATTTTTGCAGCTCGAGGATTCCATGCGCACGCCGTTTTCGTCGATGGTGACGACGTTCACCTTCCCGCCGCCCTGGTCAACGGTGACGGAGCCGTATTCGTCGATGGGAACCTTGCGGAACACTTCATCTCCGACATAGATGATCACATAAGCGGGCGGCGACCGGGTCAGCGACGTTGCCGCGTAAAGCAGGACGGCCGCAAGCAGCACCGCGCCGAGGATGATCAGGTCTTTTTTTTTCATGGCATGTTCTCCGTCGCTTCAATCTAAAACAGTATAACACATCGCACGAATCGGCGCGATAAATGCCGACCGCTTGCCATTCTTCTTCCGCTCATGCTATATTATTGCACGAAAGGGAGGTGTTTTCTGTTGAAGGAAAAGCTGTTGATCAACGTGTCCGGCCCGCCCGAAGCGGGTATCATCTGCGGCATACTGGATGAGAGCGGGATTCCTTACTACACGATGACACCCGGCATGGGTGCGGCTTATGTCGCGTCGTTGAACATGGGTGTTCGGATCTATGTATCCGAGGAAGATTACGACAAAGCTGTGGAGGCGACCGCGGGCTGTCTGGACGCGGACGTTACCTTTATCGACTTCCCCGAAGAAGAAAACGGGCA
>CAZJYV010000157.1:0-4400 GCA_964550295.1 uncultured Clostridium sp.
CTCCTGTCGTATGCCCCGTGTGACGCATCGCGTCGCTCGCTCTATGAAATAGCATTTCTTTGCGCGTGGATCATTATTCTGTCGTTGCTATTTGGAGGTGCCACCTGCGCGCACCGGACGGCTAACAGCTCAAGCGATCAAGGCCGATGTTGGGTACATCCTGTCCGGCTAATGCCAACGCAAGCCACTCGCACATGCTGAGATCATCCGTTCTGTCGCTGTAAAGGTTGATTGGATTACGCGTAATGGTATGCGCGGTGGAGCCTGTTTTTTCGCTCAACCCGTGGTTGTAAATATATGCGCGGAATGTGGGAATACCGCGCAGCATCTCTTGAACGGCAGGTTTTAAATTTGAATGAAAACTTGCCGTTGTTTCGCATGTGGTTTCATATGAACCGCCGTTGAGCTTGCTTTCGTACTGTGAAAGCACATCGTCATATGGGGATATGGAGTAAAGGTAGGTCAGGCGCGGCCCAAATTCTTCATTCAGCTTAATAAGCCAGTCGCGCATGAGCTGACCGTCGTCCCGCAGACATTCATAATGCCGGGGTTCGCTGCGCCAGACATCTCGCAGAATACTCGCCCATTGCGGACAGCACATCTGCCCGCCATCCGCAAGCAGGACGAATCGTTTGCAGGCGGGGAAGCGCGGCACAAGATCAGGGGTCCAGGCGACAGCCGCGAAGGAACCCGCGCTCTCGCCGCCGATAAAAACCGTATCGGCTTGAAAAAACTCCCTCGGTGCTGCGTTGAGCGCCGCGCGTACATTCTCATAGCCGTGATGAGCGAGCATGCTCATCCGGCCGTCATCCCGATGGTACGGAAAGCTATTTTGTCCGATATGGAAATCGGCCGTAGCATATGGCAGATATATCACGTTACAGTCGTTGATCGGATTGCGACAATCGCCTGAGGCGAGAAGGCCGGCCATACCAAGCTCCATATAATAACGCACAAAAGGAAAATAATAGCATTCCCGATTGCGAAGCAGGGTGGTGATCGTTGTTGGATGCGAAGCCGTATATTCGTTCCATGAAGCACCGCCGCCGCCGAAGTAGACGGCAGTATGGTTCGTCGTTCCTTTTTTGAAATACGCATAATAGTGCGACCCGTCTGAGCAAACGCAGCCAGGCAGTGCAACCCGGTACCATTTGTGCGTCTTCGGAAAGCTGCCCCGATACAGAGGCGCCCGCTTAATCAAGGAAATAGGCAGCAATAACGGCGCACCCAGCGCGACAGCTAATCTGGCATAAGTTGTCTTCATATATCCTCCTCATCCGGCGACAGGCCTGCGGTGCGCCTGCATACTGCGCTTTTATAATCTGCACTGCAGGGGTTGATTGACCGGAGTTGTTCGTGGTTTGAAACTGTGCCTACAGTATATACGTCTTGAACGTGTGGTATTTGGGTTTGAACTTGTGTGTAAAACCATCTTTGAAAACAGCCTGCTTTACATGGAAAGCGCGGAGCATATTCAAGCTCCGCGCGGTTGCGGCCAAACGGTTCAGCCGGTAAAATCCGCAGGTGCTACGGAATCGTCCTTTTGCGTGATGGGGACGGCAGGAACGAAATCCAGATCGTACATATAGTTACCGTGGTCGAAAACATACTCGGTCACACAGGGGAGCGGAGCGGGGGAGAGGCCCTGATCCTTAGCCGCTTGACGGATATCCGGCAAATCGAATATCGTCCAGATATGCATCGCAAATGGGCTTTCTCCGTTTCCGTTGTATATCTTGTCGAAGTAACCGTTATAGCCGTCGTATTTATTGCGTTCATGATCGAGGTACAGCCGGACGGTCATGCTCTCTCCGGGCTGAAGCGTGGGCAATTCCACAACGCGCGCGCGATAGATTTCCATATGGTTTCCGAAGGAGGCGCCGAGCGTGCCACCGATCGTTGGTGAACCGGATTCATTCGCAACGAGGATGTCAACGTATGCGGGTTCATATAACCTGTATGTGCTGACGCGGAGAAATGTCGCTTTGAAGGGATTTTGCTGCTGCGACAAAAGTGCCTCGTGAAGAGCGCCCGTGATCCCTTGTGCAACCTGCTCGCGTATCTGTTCGGTGATTTCCTTCGCTTCTTCGCTGTCGACAGGCACACCGGCTTCCGCCAGCGCCTGATCCACCGCATACTGGATGCAGTATTCCATACCGCCTGAAGCAAGCTCGTCGAGGTTAGGCAGGCTGGGCGGAAGACCGATGGATGCCAGACCGTAGTCGATTGCGTAACGCGCTGCGGTTTTCAGATAGTCTTTTACGTCGTCGCTGATCAAGGGGATATAATCAACGAGTTCAACCATTGCGTTCTTCGCATCTCCGTAAGCTTCCTGTACTGTTTGATAGATTGCTTCGAGTAAACCGAAAAATTCGTCCCAAAAGCCGGGTTCTGATTTAATATAGTGAATTTCCGCGCCGGGAGGCAGCATTTGATCGAGTTTTGCCTGGTACTGCTCGCGCGTCCAGTGATACGTTGCACAATGGATCGCATAGGGCATGAGGAATTCGCCCGAATCGCTGTTTTTAATAGAGAAGGTCATTTCCTCCGCTTCGATATGGCGCGTGACCTCAAAATACTCATCGTATTCGGGATCCTGCCATTCAACGGGTTGGTAGTCCAGAAATTGAATGAATGGAATATAGGATTTGACCTCGACCTGCTTGACCTCGTTCTTGCCGGAAGATGTGATACGGTAGGCGATGGTCATCGTTTCCGAAGGGTAGGGGTGTAACAGAGAAGGGTTGCTGTCGTCCGGCACATAGAAAATCGCACGCATATAATAGTAGATGCCGCCGAGAGCCTCCAACTCCTCTTCGGATAGAGCGAACTCATCGTATTCAATGCCGTGGAACCATGGCGTCGTGTAGGACCATCCATCCGACATCTCGCACAGATCAGGCGCGCTGTCAAGGTAATGATAGACGAGCCCGGCAGGCTCGGCAAACCCCATCGCGCTCATGTTCGTAAATGGGGATGTTGCGACTTGCAGCTCTACCTGCACGGACTTTTCGATGATTTCAGAGCCTTCCGCTGAGCCGTCAAGGGCGCATAACGTCACTTGATCGGGTGGGGAGCCGGCCTGCCGGTTGAGGACGCCGGGGGATACACGCCGCCATTCCCATTCGTAATAGTAAGGCTGGTAGAGCAGGACCGCGATCGGGGACCCATCGGCGAACGATGCGGAATTCAGATCGGCCGCGACATCAGGTGCGCCGTACTGAAAATAGATGCCGTCGCCCGGATCACCGATTGGTTCTCCTTTTTCGTCCAGGGCGAGCACGCGTAAATAGAAGGCATAGACGCTGCGCGGCGTTAAGAAAATCCGCTCCGAGCTGCCGCTCGCGACAGGCTCTGCAAGTTGATCGCATATGGATTGGATGTCCACCGGAAACTCGCCGCCGAGGGATGGGTCAATCTCGCCGCTTGCGACGATGCCCACGTCCGTGCCGAAACTTTCCTTCGTTCCCCAAAATGGATTAATGGAAAGCTGCCAAACGAGCTTTGCCGTTCCATCGGCTTTGCTGTCCGCCTTAAACCAGACTTGATCGCACAGTTCGCTGCTGATGCGCGAACCGTCCGCAGCGGTATAGAGCACCTGCGGGTCGACGTAGTTTTCAATGATTTCAGGACTGGGCGCCGGCGCTTGAACGATTTCAAACGGATTGGTCTGTGCCGAATTGTAAGCCCTGCCGCTGAGCATACCGACTACGCGCAATATGCATTCTGTACACGGCTTGTCGGGAAGCGTGATTTCATAACTCTTTTCGCTTAAATCCGATATCAGCGTTTCGAAACTCACGCCGCCGTCGTTGCTGACGGACACGGTATATGTGAGGGCTCTTCCACCCGTATATTCCCACTGGAACGTTAATGTCTCCCCGGTGAAGCCGGGGTTCGGTAATTCGGGCCCAACAATGTAAAGATCCGGCAGACTGATGCCGGGAAAACTGACGCTCGGCTGTATGCCCGGTAATAAATCGCCCGGATTCAGCGTGAAGGATGGCGTAGGTTCCGGCATCGCGGTTGCATAGGGTGTTATGCTGACGATGGGGTATTCGGCTGCAATATCCTGCGGCCGAGGTTCGCCCGGCCGACTGCCGAGGTTTGATATGTAAATATCGACTTTTTCATCCAAAACAGGATGCGCAGGATCTTTCAGCGGGTCGTAAGCTGCATAAAGTTCATCGGCGCTGTGCGTTTCAGATACGGAAACGTCTGCAAATTCAACCCCTTCAGGATACCGAAAAGGCTCATATGCGGAAGCATCGGTTTCATTTTTTTTGAGAAAGAAGATCAGGAGCAGAGTGAGCAGGACAAGCAAAAGGATCACGCCGATCGTGATGATCGCGGGTTTTCGATTTTCTGCACCGTTCATAACCTTCCTCATTTCCTATAAC
>CAZJYV010000158.1:0-4395 GCA_964550295.1 uncultured Clostridium sp.
GTGCAGGCGCTTTACCAGATCGGCAAAGGCGGCGTAACGCCCGAGGTGCAGGAGCAGCTTGACGCTGCGTTGGAGGCGCGGGAGCTCATCAAGGTGACGGTGCTCGAAAGCTGCCCCATCGAAGCGAAGGATGCGCTCACAACGCTGTGCGAGCGGCTGCGCGCCGAACCCGTGCAGTGTATCGGCAGAAAGATCACGCTTTACCGCCGCTCAAAGGAACGGCCAAAGATCGAGCTGGATTAGCCGTTTTATTTTTGAATAAGCCCGGACGTATGTCCGGGCTTTCTCGCTCTAAAAACTCAGTTTTCCTCTGCCTTGATCAGGGAGCCGAACAGTCCGGCATTCGCCTTGAGCTTATCCGCGTTGCCGAATACGCAGATGCAGTTTTGATCGACTACCGCATCAAAAAGGTCTCCCGCAGCGCGGAAATCCGCCACGCCGGCCGCAAGCAGTTCGTCCCGTTCACGCTGCTTCTCTTCCTGCGTCATGCCCGCGATATGCTGCTTAAAAGCGATTTCGCCGGCAACGAAGGGCGGCAGCGGGCGATCGAGATCTGCAACGGCGCTGATGACGTTGTTTTCCACATCGCCCTTTGTGAAGTCCGCCGTGCGCAGGTATGTGCCGATGCCCCGGTATACGGAAAGTGTTTCCTTCAAATTCGGGTCGCGGTAACTTAAAAGGTTCAGCACGCCGTCATCCCGGATCATCAGGAGCGCGCCGTACGCGCCGCCTTGCACGCGGATGTTGTTCCAAAGATATCCGCTCGAGAGAAAGTTCTGCACGGCGAGCAGCTTGCCGCTATACGGGAAACCCAACTTTTCGTAATCGTACGCCTGTGAAACATACTGAACCATCGAGGCGGAAAGGATGCCTTCGTTGCGGATGTTTTCAGTGAACGCATACGCAAGGTTTTCCTTCGCGCCTTCGCGCAGACTGTGTGTCAGCGTTGAAAGAGTAGAAGAAAGCTTGCCGAACTGCTCCTTTTGCCCGGTCAACGCAAGGGTGAGGTTTTCGCGGGTGAATAGCTTCGCCGCAACGGCGGAAAGCTTCTGCGCGAGCGCATCCGCGCCTTCGGGCAGGGAACGTGCGGTTTTCATGATAAAATCATAGAAACCGAGACCTTCCACTGCGTCCACAAACGCCGTTTCCGCTCTGAAATAGGAGCGGTTGCGGTAGCTTGCGTACTGGTTTCCGTTGTCCTGCAGCTGGGATTGAAGCGAAGCGTACAGCATGCGGGTCAGTTGCGTCAGGCGCGCGCGGTTTTCGGTGTTCGCGCCGGTCAATATATCCGCCAGCAGGGAAAGACCTTCGGGCAGTCGGTCGGTCACGCAGCGCAGCGAAGCGCAAAAGGCGGAATACACGCTTCCGTCCCTGCGGCGGATCGCCTTGCATTCGGCGGCGATGCCTCCGGTCGACAGGTCGATATCCTTTGTAAGTTCTTCGTAAGAACGGTTTTTCGTGCCGAGTTTGTCGAGCATGAACGCGAGAAGCGCAGCCGTTTTCCATTCTTCCGGGGTTAAAGCGGACATGTCGAACATGGCGCTCACATAGGCGATGCCCGCTGTGAACGCATCGTGCCACAGGAGAGGAACGCCCTCCTGCGCGATTTCTGTGACGGGGCGCGGCGTCGCCTTCTTCTCCACGTCCGCAAGCGTCAGGCGGGGGATCGCGGCAAGCGCTTCGGTCGTGTCGGGCGTCTGCTGCCAGGCGTGGAGCCTGTCGGCTTTTTCCTGAATGACTGCAATCTCCTGCGCGCTCATGGCATTTAACACATTGACAAGGCGCGCCCGCTCGGCGGCATCCAGCTTTGCGAGCAGCCCTTTGCCGGGCTTGAGCGTGACGTATGCGCAGGAGGTGTTTTCCAGCAGGTATTTCCGGATCAGACCTTCAAAGTAACCTTGAGCCGCCTTGTCTCGGATGGCTGCAAGCTCAGTTTCATAGCGCATGCCGCTGCCGATTTTCGCGCCGTAGTCCCAGTCAAGCAGTGTATAAATCGCGCTCATGATGCGCGCGTTGACGCCGGCGAGGGAGGCTTCCCGCAGGGCGAAGTCATAACGGTTAATGGCGCCTCCCACGAGTTTTTGCTCCAAGCCTTCTTCGGCGAGCCGCGTAAGGGTTTCGTGCATGACACGCCGGAACGCATCCATATCGCCCGGCTCCGCGCCGCTGACGACGATTTTTAGGATCGCCTGCTTTGAGGGGATCATCTGCGCGCTCACATCCCGCCCTACACCCGCGTCCAGCAGCGCCTTTTTAACGGGCGCAGCCTCGCTGCCGAAAAGAATCTGCGCGAGGACGGTGACGCCCAGCAGTTCCTCGCGGTTCGCCGCGTCGCAAGTGAGGCAGTCCGCCGCAAGATACGTCATGCCCGAATCGTCCTGGTCCTCGGGCACCGCATATTCAAAAACACCTTCGGTCGGTGTGCTGAGCGGGGGCTGTGCCGGGATTTCCGTTGCCTGGCACGGCTTTTCATAGTGCGAAAAGAAGCTCTCGTCGATATGGCTGAGCACAGGCTCGATGGGCATATCCCCCGCGATGACCGTTACGGAATTGCCGGGGTGGTAATGTGTCTGATGGAATTTTTCGAACTGCTCCTGCGTGAGGCTCGGAATCGCCGCCGGGTCTCCGCCGGAATGATGGCGGTAAAACGTGGTGAACAGCGTGCGCAAAAGCGCCTGGTCAAGCTGTTCCTCCGGGGAGGACATCGCGCCTTTCATCTCATTGTATACGACGCCGTTGATCGTGAGCGCGCCCTGCTCATCCAGCTCGTAATGCCAGCCCTCCTGCATGAGGATTTCCTTTTTCTCATAGATGCACGGATTGAACACCGCGTCGAGGTATACATCCATGAGGTTGTTAAAATCCTTGAGGTTGGGCGTCATCACGGGATACATCGTGCAGTCGTTTCCCGTCATGGCGTTGAGGAATGTATTGAGAGAGCCTTTCATCAGTTCCACGAACGGCTCCTTGACAGGGTATTTCTTTGAGCCGCACAGCACGCTGTGCTCCATAATGTGCGCAACGCCCGTATCGTCGCCGGGGATGGTGCGAAAGCCGATCATAAAAAGCTTTTGCGGGTTGTCGTCTCCGATGTGGACGAGGGCCGCGCCCGTGCGCGTGTGTTCATACACGCTGACGATGCCGTTGATTTCCTTGATTTCCTCCCTTGAAACAAGCCTGAACGCCGTATCCGACATGTGATAAATTCTCCTTTCATCCATTAAAACCCAGTTCATACTACCATACGAACGCGCGCCGTTCAATTCCCATTCGCCCTGCGGCGGCTCCGTGCGCTGTTGATTGGCCGCCCAAAACAGCCGCCGTTCGCTCGAAGACATCGCCCAAACGCTGGAAAGCGCGGCCTTGCTGCGTCTTGAAATCACCTGTTTTCGCGTGTTTTTTGCTTTGTTTTCACAATTATTCCTTTGCCATTCTTCGCGTTTGTGGTAATATTATTAGGATTGCTAATTTGGTTTTAGTATGCCGCATGCGTACGCGGCATGCGGGAGGGAAAGTTTGGTTAAAAAATTCAAAACACCGCTGATCTATCTGGCTATCGTGCTGATCATCATCATATTGATTACGCAGCTTCAGACGCAGGATACCGAAGACCAGCTCATCGAATATGCCGATTTTATTAAGCTTGTTCAGCAGAAGCAGGTCGATGCGGTTGAGTATATGGACGGCGAAATCGTCGGTGTCAAAGTCGGCTCGGAAAACATCGATGTGTTTCCGAAGCGAATCGACTTTTATTGCTACGTTTCCTCGGAGGAAGCTTTCCGCGCGGATATGAACGCGA
This sequence comes from uncultured Clostridium sp., assembly GCA_964550295.1. GTDB lineage: Bacteria > Bacillota > Clostridia > Christensenellales > CAG-138 > Phil1. Next base: position 3,800 of record CAZJYV010000158.1, read on the forward strand.
TTGTCGCCGAGGAATCCGGCAAGGACGCCGCGCTCGTCACGCCCAGCGAATACAGCTTCACCTATACCTATAATCCGCCGGCGGAGCCTTCAATCTTCGAGATCATCCTGCCGTATCTTTTGATCATCGGCGCGTTCGCGATCTTTTACTATTTCATTTTCCGCTCGCAGAACGGCGGCAACAAGGTCATGAGCTTTGGCAAAAGCCACGCGCGCACGCAGCTCGATCCCAACAACAAAGTGACGTTTGACGATGTCGCTGGCGCGGACGAGGAAAAAGAAGAGCTGCGCGAGGTTGTGGAATTCATGCGTTCACCGCGCCGTTTCACCGAAATGGGCGCGCGCATCCCCAAAGGCGTGCTGCTTGTCGGTCCTCCGGGCACGGGCAAGACGCTGCTCGCCAAGGCTGTGGCGGGGGAGGCAAAGGTGCCGTTCTTCTCGATTTCCGGCTCGGATTTCGTTGAAATGTTCGTGGGCGTCGGCGCGAGCCGCGTGCGCGACTTGTTTAACACCGCAAAGAAGAGCGCGCCCGCCGTCATCTTCATCGACGAGATCGACGCGGTAGGCCGCCAGCGCGGCGCCGGCCTGGGCGGCGGT
>CAZJYV010000159.1:0-4394 GCA_964550295.1 uncultured Clostridium sp.
GGAATCAGTTCCTCCGCGCGCTCCTTCTCGGTGATGTACAGGATCTTGGGCACATTCTCCCAGCGTTTCTTCATCAGGTCGGGATCGATCACAAAAGGCAGGTTCAAAAAGGTTTTATAGCGGACGGCGTATTCGTTCTCCGCCTCGTACACGATTGCGTCGCCTTGATAAAGCTGCGCGTGGACGTTGAGTTCATGTGCCAGCGCGAATAGTTCGGTGACTTCCTCGGGCTTGATGGAGGTCGCGTGGAGCAATGCTCCGGTGCGCGTATCGTTGACGATGCTGCCGCCGTAGTTGATGACCGGACCTTGAACGCCGATGGTCTTCCAGATGGCGGAGGAGCCGAGGTAGCCCCGCCCCGTTGCGACGGTTACGAACACCCCCGCGTCCTGCGCGCGGCGGATGGCGGCGAGATTGCCGGGCGAAAGGGTGGTGGACCCTTTGGTGAGCGTGTCGTCAATGTCGAATGCAACGAGTTTGATCATGCCTGGTTGTTCTCCTTATCGTGAAAAAAATCATAAACAGCCTGTGCCGCGGGTCGCGTCATGCCCTTTACGGCGCAGAGCGCGTCCACATCGGCGGAAGCGATCGCATCCCGCGTGACGAACGCGTCGAACAAAAGACGCTTGCGGCGCACGCCCACGCCCTCAATCCGGTCAAGCTCCGAGAGGAGCGCGTTTTTCATGTGCAGGCTGCGGTGGTAGGCGATGGCGAAGCGATGCGCCTCATCCCGGATGCGCTGGAGCAGGTGAAGCGCGCCGTCCCCGCGGTCAAGCACGACCGGTTCCTCCTCATCGGGGAGGATGATCTCCTCGTTGCGCTCCGCGAGGCCGATACATGGAATGTATGTGAGGCCGCGCTCCGTAAGCACCTCAAGCGCCACGCCCAGCTGTGTCCGGCCGCCGTCCACGATGAGAAGATCCGGCATCGCCGCAAAACGCTCATCCGTTTGCGCGCGATCGAACCTGCGTGTGAGCGCCTCGCGCATGGCGGCAAGGTCGTCCCCGCCCGTATCCTGCCGGATGCGGAAGCGCCTGTATTCCTTGGGAGCGGGCTTGCCGTTGAGGAACACCACCATGCTCGATACCGTATCCCGCCCGCGGATGTGCGAGTTGTCAAAGCACTCCATGCGCTCGGGCAGCGCGTCCAGCCCGATAACGGCGCTGAGCCGCGCGAGCGCCCCTTCGCCGCGCTCCCACGCGCGATGTTCAAGCTCCCGCTGCTTGTTGATGATATCAGCGCCGTTCTTCTTTGCCATGTCGATCAACTCGCGCTTTTCGCCCCTTTTTGGGCATTGGATGGCAAGTGCGCCGCCGCGCATGGTCTTGAGCCATTCGGTGAGTTCCGCGCTGTTTTCGGGCATGTCCGCCACGAGGATTTCGCGCGGGATCGCGCCGGATTCGCTGTAATATTGCTGTAAAAATGCGCCGGTCACGTCGCTTGCCGTTTCATCGGGGCAGGTCATGGAAAAGTGCCGCGTGCCCACAATGCTGCCGCCACGCTCGAAAATCGCGAACATCACGGCATCCTCACCGTCGCGCGCGAGGGCAAAAATATCCCGCTCCGCGCCGGTCGCGGTTATGGCGCGCTGCTTTTCGCCCAGCGCCTCGATGGCGGCGACGCGATCCCGGCACAGGGCGGCTTTTTCAAACGAAAGATTTTCGCTGTATTCGAGCATCTGCGCCTTGAGCATGGCGAGCACAGGGGCGTTGTCCCCCTCCAGGAAAGCGCATACGCTCGCGAGCAGCTTATGGTAGTCCTCGCGGCTCACATTGCCCGAACAGGGGGCGCAGCATTTGCCGAGGTGGTACATCAGACAGGGGCGTTCGTTGCGCGCAATGGCTTTTTTGATATCCTTCCTGCAATGGCGCACGGGAAAGTCCTCCGCGATGCAGTTGAGCGCGTCGCGCAGCGTTCCCGCAGAAAGATAGGGCCCGAAGTAGCGCGCACCGTCGTTCGCCACGCGGCGCACCACCTCGAAACGGGGAAAATCCTGTTTCAGGTCGATGCGCACATAGGGAAAATGCTTGTCGTCCTTGAGCAGGATGTTGTAATGGGGCTGCATGTCCTTGGTCATGGCGGCCTCGAGGGTCAGCGCTTCCGTTTCGTTTTTAACGAGGATGTATTCAAAATCCGCAATATGGCTCACCAGCGCGGCCACCTTTGGGGTCCGGTTCTTTTCAGCACGGAAATACGAGCGCACGCGGTTTTTGAGGTTCACCGCCTTGCCCACGTAGATGACCTGCCCCGCGGCGTCGAGCATCCTGTACACGCCCGGCGCGTCGGGGAGAAGTTTCAGCTTTTCCGCGATCACATCGTTCATGCGTATCATTATAAATTGACATGCGGCAAATGGCAAGGCGCGCGCTGACGCGTAAGAGGCGAAATGCCGGGGATAACAGGGACAAAAGAACCGCTTGTCCGACCGGACCGGCAGACGAACTCTCCGGCAAAGATCCCATCGGATTTACCGGAACAACCGCACCCTCTCGCGGAATACGCGGCTCACGACCTCGCATAAAAGCGCGCCGCGTCCGCAGGATAAATCGTAGACGATGATCGACTCCGGCGCGAGGCCCAACAGGATGCTGATTAACCCCTCGCGGCCCGTGTTTTCGCAGTTGATGCGCGAGCCGCCCGCGCCCGTCAGGGTGCAGCTTCCGTCCGCATTCAAAACGAGGCAGACTTCCTTCGTTCTGGGCGGCTGCATCTGCGCGAAGGAGGCGAGCACCGCCATCAGCTCCAGGTAATCCCCGCGAAGCACAAGCGTATCGGCCGCTTTGCCCGCCGCCGCCGCGAACAGGGCGAGCAGTTCCCGCAGGCGGAAACGCATAAACCCCTCGAGGTTGGTTTCGTCGGAAAGTTCAATGTGCATCATGAGCTTTTCCCGCACGCGCTCGCGCGTTTTCGCGCCAAAGGCGCGTAGGGCCAGGCGCTCCGCTTCCGGCAGCACGATGCGCTTCTCCTCAGGAGAAAGCGCCAGCTCCTCCACTGCGAGTACGATCTCGCGCCGCGCGGCTTCGTCCAGCATCACGTCGCTCAATGCGCCCGCAAGCTCGTACTCATCGGTGACGGAACGCAGCTGTGCGACCGCCCGTTTTTCGCCCGCGCTTTTGAACCGCAGCCCGTTTTGCGCGCCCATTTTTCCGGTAAGCGCGGCGGTTGGATCGATATCATATTTCTGCGTGGTAATAACATGTTCCCTCATGCATTCCCCCGTTTACTTCTCTGATGCAGGATATTCAACAGTATGCCCGCGTGACAGTGAAATCGCCTTGGTAATGCGAGGGCGCAATGCCGATAAAAAGCCCGAATTTTGCGCCTTTGCCGACTTATGAAGAAAATCGCGCACATCTCTTTTTTTGCGCGCAAAAACCCGCTCGGCTGCATACTGTATCATGGAAAGGCTCAGCGGGCGCGGATCGCCGGGCTTTCGCGGCGCGCGCTTGACAATGTCCGAAAGCGCGGGTATAATTCAAATTGATATCGTCCCGCGGGATGATACGGGAAAAGTACCTCCTGTTTACACCTGTCCAGAGAGACGCGCCGCGGCTGCAAGCGCGTTCGGGTACAGTTGAGGGAAGACCGCCCCGTGACCGCAGGCGCGCAGGCGCGATAAAGCCTTTTAAAGTGGGTTTTCCAATTGAGGTGGAACCGCGGACAGTTATGTTCGTCCTCAGCATGCGCTGAGGGCGTTTTTTGTGATGAAAGAGCGGAAAAAATTTGGAGGATGGATAAAATGGTGCATATTACTTTCCCCGACGGCTCCGTTAAGGAGTTTGAAAAGGGCGCAACAGCCCTCGACGTGGCCGGGGCGATCAGCCCCCGGCTGAAAAAAGCGACGCTTGCGTGCGAAATCGACGGGGTGCGGCGCGACGCGTTCGCCCCGATTGAAAAGGATTGCAGCATCAAACTGCTGACCTTTGAGGATGACGGCGGACGCTGGGCGTATCGCCACACGGCTTCGCACATGCTCGCGCAGGCGGTGAAAAGGCTGTATCCCGGAACGAAGCTCGCCATCGGTCCTGCAATCGAAAACGGCTTCTATTACGACTTCGATACGGAGCATACCTTCTCGCCCGACGACCTCGCCGCCATCGAAAAGGAAATCGAAAAGATCGAGCGCGAAGATCTTGCGGTTTCACGCTTTGAGCTGCCGCGGGCGGAAGCCATCGCCTATATGGAAAATCTGGGCGAGCCGTATAAGGTGGAGCTGATTGAGGATCTTCCCGCGGACGCAGTGATCAGCTTTTACAAGCAGGGCGACTTCGTGGACCTCTGCGCAGGCCCGCACATCGATACGACAAGCCGGGTAAAGAACGTTAAGCTCATGTCAAGCGCGGGCGCGTACTGGCGCGGCAGCGAAAAGAACAAGATGCTCCAGCGCATCTACG
>CAZJYV010000160.1:0-4394 GCA_964550295.1 uncultured Clostridium sp.
CACGCATGATTCCGCGCCTCTTTGATTTGTTTTTTAAGGGCCTGCATATGGGAGAGGTTGCCCAGTATCGTCGCGCCCACGAGAACGTCGTTTACATAGAACAGCCGCTCCGTCGCCTGTGCGAGCGCCGGGTTCACCGCGTAGGAGGAAACCATCTGTTCGTCTTTTACCTCCGTGCGGTACGGGCCCGTTCCCTTGCCGGTGTCGCCGAAGGCGAATACGGAAGCGTAGGGCGTGTTGATGATCAGGCTCGTGTCCGCCTCGCCAAAGGCAGCTTCGCCGCCCGCGGCGTTTGCACCCGCGACCAGACCCTGTTCCCACGCCTCGGACCAGAGCATGTAGTTCAAACCCCTGCATTCCGCGCAGTCCCCGGCGGCGTAAACGTCCGCAGCGCTCGTTTCCATCCGCTCGTTCACGACGATGGCGCGGTTGATTTCAATCCCCGCCTCCTTGGCGAGCGCGACGTCCGCGCGCACGCCTGTGGAGATGATGACCAGCCCGCAGGAAAAACGCCTGCCGTCCGCAAGGCGGACGCCCGTTACAGCGCCCTCGCCCTCGATTTCCTCCACCGTAACGCCGACATGCACATCGATATGCGCGGAAAGTTTGCGGCGCAGCGCCTCCGCCGTTTCCGCGTCAAGCTGACGCGGCATGAGCGTGGGCAGCGCTTCGAGCACGGTTGCCTTCAATCCGTAGCGCACAAGCTCGCACGCCATTTCAAGGCCGATCGCACCGCCGCCGATCACCACGGCTTCGGTTTGACCGAGCGCTTTCTGCTTGAGACGCTCCATGTCGCGCACGGTTCGTATATCGCAGATGCCGTCCTTATCAACGCCCTTGAACGGGGGAATAAAATTATACCCGCCCGCGGCATACACGCATTTGTCATAGGAAATCACCCCGTTGGCCGACCGGGCTTCGTGCGCGGTGGGGTCGAGGGATAGGATTGCCTCGCCCAGATGCAGCTCCACATGGCGCGTATCGTACCAGGCTTGATCGTGCAGCGGATAGCCTGTAGGATTGATGAATTTCAAAGGCATTTTGGTCAGCATGGGGCGGGAATAGGGCAAAACGGGTTCCTTTGTGAAAAGGGTAACCTGTGCCTGTGCGTCCCGCTCAAGAATTGCCTGCATGGCGGCTACGCCGGCCGCGCCGCCGCCGATGATGAGATAGCGCTTCATTTCGCGCCTCCTTTTTTCCAGCCCGCAGGCATGCGGACGATCAGGGAGGGATTGGTCAGGCTGACGTCTCCGAGAAGCTCGTCCAGCGGGTCGCCCTCGCCGAATTGGGCAATCAGTTCCTCACGCGTGCCGAACCGGATGCTTTTCGTGGGGCAGGCATCCACGCAGGCCGGATTCAGGCCGTTGCTGCGGCGCTCGATGCATCCGTCGCACTTTTGCGTCATGCCCGCGCGCCTGCTGAAGCTGATCGAGCCGAAGGGGCAGTTCCACATGCAGGTTCCGCAGCCGATGCACAGCCCGTCGTTGTGGAAAACGGTGCCGTCCTCAAGCTTTTTCATCGCACCCGTGGGACAAACCGCCGTACAGCGCGGGTTTTCACAATGGTTGCACGCGCCGGAAAAAGGAAACTCGCGCCCGTCCACGGGGTTTTTCAACAAACCGACGCGGCGAAAGAACACGTCCGTTGCCAGATGGTGCGCGTCCTTGCAGGCAATCTGGCACGCGCCGCAGCCCAGGCAGGTATCCAGGTTCACGTAAAAACAGATTTGGCTCATGCTCGTCCTCCTTATCAATAAAGGCTTTTCGTATGCGGTTGCGCAAAGCGGACAAACCGAATGACCCGCGCGCTGTCATAACGGGCGAATCAAATTGCATTATATCATGCCGACCTGTTTTCGGGTAGCGGGGAGACCGAAAAAGCCGAAGGGATGTTCCCGCAGTGAAAACCGAATACGAGCGGCGGCGTCCCCGGTTTTCGCGCCGCGGGATGCCGCCGCTATAACTGCGTTATGTGTGTCTGTGTCAGCCGACCTTGTAAGGCTGTGTGAATGTGGAGGTATTGCAGGCCTGGTCCGTAGCGTTCAAAATGATCTTTTTGCCGCGAAGCGGCGCATCTGCTGTGAACGTGAAATTTCCCTCCGCGTCCGCATATGCGCAGCCGAGCAGGGTGATCTGCGTTTTTTCAACCAGATAGACTTCCACGCGCCCATAGGTGGCAGTCGTGCCCGAAACAATCGAACCTGCTGCCTGTGTCACCACAGGGGCCGGCAACCCGAGGCTCGCACCTTCAAGCAGCAGAATCAGCTCGGTGGTGTTTTCAACATAAGGGAATATGTTGCCGCGGATCTGGTTGCCCGTGCCGTAATCCACGCGTACGGGGTAGCCTTCGAGCGCACCGAAAGCGTTGTTCTGGATGAAGTTGTTCAACGCGCGATCCTCGAGATAAATCCCTCCGCCCGCTATCGTGTTGCCGGCGATGTAGCAGTCTTGTATACCGCGGTTGGTAACGCGCATGGCAAGGCTCCTGTCGAAGATGACGTTGCCTTCTGCCGCCGTGTAGCCGCCGATGGTGCCGTGGCGCTGCCCGGTGTTGACGTCGATGCCGCACCCATTTGGCATGGGATCACCATTCGCGTCGACACCGATGCGGTTGCCCATGATGATGTTATCTCGGCATCCGTAGCCGCTCAGACCCGCGCCAGCGTTTACATTGCCGCTTATGAGGTTCCCTTCGTTTGCGGCGTTTCCGCCGATGCGGTGATGGCTGCAGGCCCAGATCGAGCTGCCGGAGCGGTTGCCCACAGCCTTCGTGCCCGTGATGTCCGTGCCGATATAGTTGCCGATCACCGCGTTTTGATAGCTGTTGGAATCGCTGAATGTCACGCCGCTCTGCGCGCCGCTGATGATGTTGCGCTCGCCGGGCGTCGTGCCGCCGACAATGGTGTTTATCGACCCTGTTTCAATCGTCAGATTGCTGGAGGTTTCGTATCTGACCGCTTTTGTGCCCGTTATGTCCAGACCGATGATGTTGCCGATGATGCGCGTGTGGTCGCCCCATGTGTCCATATTGATCCATTCGTTCCCGCTTGCGATGTTGCTCTCGTCCGGGTTCGCGCTGCCGATGGTCACATAGAACCCCCAGTCGGTGACGAAGATGCCGTCGTAGTTGGGGTAAGCCTCAGTGCCGGTTATATCCGTTCCGACGAGGTTGCCCAGAACCTCCGTATACCAGCCGCCGGTTACGATGCCGCAAACTCCGTTCCCGCTTGCGAGGTTGCCCTGCCCGAGCGGTCCCGTGCCGATTATGCGGCTGCCGCCGAGCTGGTTCCAGTTGCCTTCGGCTTGTATGCCGTTGCCGGGAAAGTTCACGATCTGCAGGCCCATGATCTTGCAACAGCTTGCGGAAAGGGTGAGTCCGTTTCCTTCCGCGAGTTGGCTGCCGTCCAGTATCACGCCGGCGTTGCTGGCATCGAGCGTGAGAAAATCCGTTTCGATCCGCGGCAACGGGGATTCGAGTGCGATTGCCGTCGGGTTATCCGGGGAGAACACGGATGGGTCAAACGTGATCGTCGCGTTTTGTTCGAGATGTTCCAGCGCGTACCGAAGCGAACCTTCGCCGCTGTCCGCCGTGCTTGTGACCAAATACGCATGTGATTCTGCTGGGGCCGACATCGGCTCCGGCGGAGCATATGGCGTTGTCATCACATCTTCGCCGAGCAGAAGCTGCAGCATAAAAGGTTCTGCGGGAACCGTTTGGGCGGTAGCCGCCTGCGCGTTCTGGCGCGCTGCGCCACGTTTATAGATCGTCAACCCCGCGACGCTGTCCGCGACCAGCATCATATCCCCGCTCACATAACAGCAGTTGGCGTCGCCAAGAGTATAAACCGTGTCTGTCAGCACGGGCTGCAGGGGATCGGAAATATCCGCGATCTGTATGCCGTTGCCCAGCGTGCAAAGGTAAAGGTCCGTTCCGTAGACTTTCGCGTCCATGATGCTGCCGGTAATGGGAAGCTCCGCAACTTTTTGCGGGTTCGTGGGGTCGCTCACGTCCATGAACCAGAGAGCTTCATCTCCCGCGCAAAGCACCGTCGTGTCGTCGAGGAACGCGACCGCCTCGCCGGAAGAGTTGTTATCGACGACGGCAAGCTGTTCGATATTTTGCGGGTCGGATACGTCGAACATTTCCGCACACGGCGGCGCTGTTCGGTTCCACATCCAGGTAGACAAGGTCATTCACGTTTGGCTTTGTCGGATCGTTTACGTTGACAGTCAGGACCGCGTGTTCACCTGCGATATAAACATAACCGTCCCCCAGCGCCATGGAGCGGAATGCCGAGTTGAATATGTCCGCGTCATTCGGCACCGCTCCGACCTTCTCCGGCGCGAGCGGATTCGACAGGTCAAAGATTACGAGCGGCTCGTTTGTGTCGATGT
>CAZJYV010000161.1:0-4385 GCA_964550295.1 uncultured Clostridium sp.
GTTCAGATCGGTGGCGCTGAAAAAACGGACAGCCTAAAGGATATCGCCGAAGCGGTCACGCGCGGGGATACCGTTTTGTTCATAAACGGAACGGCGCAAGCCGGCGTATTCAATACCAGAGGGTATCAGACGCGGGCGATCACTGAGCCGGAAAATGAAAAAAGCTTAAGCGGTCCGAGGGAAGGCTTCACGGAATCGTTGATCATCAACCTTTCCATGATACGGCGCAAGGTGCTATCGCCCGATCTGAAGATGAAGTTTTACAGCTTTGGGCGGCGTACCAATAGCAAAGCATGCATCTGCTATATGGACGGTCTTGTCAACAAACAGATTTTGGCCGAGTTGTACAGGCGGCTTGATGAAATCGATATCGATGCTGTTCTTGACACAAACTATATTACCGAGCTGATCAAGGACACCCGTTTATCCCCCTTGCGCACAATGGGATATACCGAAAGGCCGGATGTTGTGATCGGCAAGATTCTGGAAGGGCGCATCGCCTTCTTTCTCGACGGAACGCCGACCGTGCTGACGATCCCATATCTGTTCATCGAAAACTTTCAAAGCAGCGAGGATTATTATCTGAGCTTCTTCTATTCGTCGTTTTCGAGGCTGACTCGGATTATCGGCTTTCTTCTCACTGTGGCCGTGCCGGGCTTATATATCTCGATTGTTGCTTACCAGCATGAAATGCTGCCGTTCCAGCTGTTCATCAGCATTGCAATGGAGCGGCAAAGCGTGCCGTTTCCGGCTGCGGTGGAAGTGTTTGTCATGCTGCTGGCGTTTGATATACTCCGGGAAACAGGCATCCGGATGCCGTCGAACATCGGGCAGGCGCTCAGCATCGTCGGCGCTCTGGTGATCGGGCAGGCCGCCGTGGAAGCAAAACTTATCGCGGCCCCCATGATCATCGTCATCGCCCTCACCGGTATCACCAATCTGCTCGTTCCGAAGTTGAATGCATCCGTTATCTATATCCGGTTGTTTTTGCTGATCCTGTCGGCCTCTTTTGGCTTTTTCGGCTTTATAATCGGAGCATCGGCCGTGTTGATCCATGTGCTTAACCTGCGCTCCTTCGGTGTGCCGCAAGTAACGGTTTCCGCAAAGCTGCAGTATGAGGACATTAAGGATACATTCATCCGGGCGCCCTGGTGGAAGATGATCCTGCGCCCCCGGTTTGCCGCGGATAGGGTGCGGAACAGTTCGGGGGGAAACAAGCGTGCTTAAAAAAATCGTCTGCTTTCTGTTCGTTCTGCTGTTTTCGGTTCCGCTCCTCGGGTGCTGGAATTACCGCGGCCTAAACCAGATGGTGGTTGTCACCGGTATTGCCATCGACAAAGACCCGCAAAACGACTTTTATAAGCTTACTTTTGAAATTGTGGATATGGCGGCATCCGACGCGCAGCAAGGGTTGAGCGCAAAGATCATTGAGTCGGAAGGAAAAACGATTTTCGAAGCGGTGCGCAACGCAAAGCGGAAAACAGCCGACAAACTTTATTTTGCCCATGCGCAGATCGTGGTGGTCAGCGAAGAAATCGCGCGCAGCGAGGATATGAGCGCGCTCATAGACTGGTTTCTGCGGGATGGCGAATGTCGCGAAACAATATGCGTGATCATATCCCAGGAGGGAACGGCGCGCGAAATTCTCAACGTCAAAGGTACCGATAAAACCATCGTTTCCAGCGAGATTAAAGAAATCGTCGCACACGACAAAAAGGTGACCGCCTCAACCGCGTATATCGAATTGTATGCCATATTCAGTACACTGAAAGCCAAAGGCAAGTCGCTTGCATTGCCGGCGTTCCACAATGTGGTCAACGATGGAGAACCCATCAGCGAGGCCAACGGACTGGCCGTTTTCAAGGGCGAAAGGCTGATTGGGTATCTGACGCCGGAAGAATCGAAATACTATCTTTTTGTCGTCGACGGGATCAAGGGCGGTGTGCTGACTTTTTCGACGGACGGACAGGAAGACGACGCCACCTTGGAAATTTCGCGCAACACAACGAAGCGCTCATTCGAGTACCGGGACGGAAAACTGAAAGTGACGATCAAGACGGAAACGGTCGTTTATCTGGACGAACTGATGGCGCAAGGAGACATGCTGGATCCGGAACGGGTTGACGCATTTATGAAAGCCGTCGAAGCAAAGCTGGAGCAGAAAATGACAGAAGTGATTCGCAAGGTTCAGCTCGAATTCGATTCGGATATTTTCGGTTTCGGCAATATGGTTTATAAACGAAATCCCCAGCTATGGAGTTAGCTTGAGGATACGTGGGATGAGCAGTTTCGCTCGCTGGAGTTTGAGGTATGCGCAGAGGTCAAAATTGTGAACAGCGCTTCGGCCAAATAGAAATGAAAGCGTGGATGGTATGCTGACGTTTATTGTTATCGTGCTGTATGCACTCGTTATTCTGCTCGACTTTATCCCGCACAGAAAAGAAGGCACGATTATAAACGGCATCCTGTATTGCGCGATGATGGCCGTCAGTTTTGCCGTGCTTATCCTCTATAGTTTCGACATACAGATTTGGAAACCTTCTGAAATGATCGAAAAGATCGTGAATGCGCTCGTCCATCCGTCCTGACGACGCGCCTTGAAAGGAGTGCTATGCATAAGGAAACCATTACTATCCGCCAGGCTGTTTGTATTTTGGTTCTATTTATTTTCGGAAGCAGCGTCATTCTGGGCGTCAGTTCCGAGGCAGCACAGGACTCCTGGATTTCCTTGCTGCTGGCTGCCGTATTCACAACGCCGGTCGTTCTGGTTTATGCGAGGCTCGTCAAGCTGCATCCGGGCAAGGATTTGTTTGAAATCATCGAGACCACGCTCGGAAAAGTGATCGGCAAAATCATCGTTGTCCTGATGACCTGGTATGCCATACACCTCGGAGCGCTGGTTTTGCGGGATTTCTCAGAGTTCATTCAAATCATGAGTTTGCCTGAAACGCCGCAGCTGCCCATCATGATCGCGGTGATTCTGGTTGCGGCGTACATGGTAAAAAGCGGCATCGAAACGATGGGCAAGTGGGCGATCCTCGCGCTGTCTGTGATCGTTTTCGTTGTGGTGTTGACCGTTGTTTTATCCTTGAATAAGGTGGATTGGACCAATATAATGCCCGTGATGGAGCATAGCATCGGCACCATCGCGATAGGTTCCTTCCAAATTTTCACCTTTCCGTTTGCTGAAACGGTGGTGTTTTTATCCGCGGCGAACGCGATTAAAAAAAACGACAGCCCGTATAAGGTCTATTCACAGGCGATCCTGTATGGAACCATCATTTTGTTGTTTGTGATCCTGCGCAACATCCTGCTGCTGGGGCCTGCGGTGATTGACATCAAATATTTTCCGTCGTATACGGCAGTCAGAATCATCGAGGTGGGGGAATTTTTATCGCGCATCGAAGGCTCGATCGCAATGAACTTTATATTGGCCGGAATGATCAAAATCGCGGTGTGTCTGCTGGCCGCGTCGAAGGGTACATCAAGACTGTTCGGCCTGGAGGATTACAGACCGATCGTGTTCCCGGTGTGCCTTCTTACGACCGCGTTATGCGCCATTTTATACAAAAACGTGATGGAAATGTTCGACTTTTTAAAAGTTTACCAGTATTATGCGCTTCCGTTTCAGGTCGTCATCCCGTTGACGGTCTGGATTGTTGCGGAGATCAAAATGTGTGCAAAAAGGGCAGCGGGCGCAGGCAGGGCGAACGCATAGCACGCGGCCTGCAAACGCGTCTTGGGCAATCGCGGCGGATGCTGCGACGAACAGTCGCTGAACGGATGCTATCGCCGAGCACCCGTACCGTGTGGTATAATCAAAACACGGCGTTCTGCCGGAATACGGCCTGCGTGCGTGGCCGAAAGCGAGGCGCAAAAGATGGATGTTGCAAATGAGCGGACACAGGCAGCCGGGACGTGCGCGGACTGCGCGTGCGGGCTGATTGAAATCATCGATTACAGCGCCGAACAATACCGGGCATCGGAGATGGACCTAGCGGATACCAAACGGCTCGAGGCGCTTTCCGTTATACCGGAAGGCAGCGTGCGCTGGATGAACATCGACGGCGGCTGTTCCGACGAAGCGCTGACGGTATTGGGAAAAACCTTTGGCATCCACCCGCTGGTTCTCGAAAACATATCCAACGTCAACCAGCGCGCAAAGGTGGAAGAATTTCCGGGCCTTCTCCACATCGTGGCGAAGATGCTTTACTTTTCCGAAAGCGAACTGATCGTGGAGCATATGAACTTTATCCTCGGCCTCAACTATGTAATCACGTTCGGCGAAACAAAAGGGGATGTATTCGGTGAGATACGGAGCCATCTGGCTATAGAAGGCGCGCAGGTGCGCAGCGGCGGCGCGGATTATCTGGTTTACAAAATGC
>CAZJYV010000162.1:0-4342 GCA_964550295.1 uncultured Clostridium sp.
TGGATGAGCGCTTTTCGCATATTGAGCGGCCCTTCGATCGGGTATCTGGTATGCGTGCGCTTGATCTTTGTCCAGATCCAGTCGCCATATTCCGTCGGTGTCCAGTAATCGTCATCGATTTGCGTTTCGTCAAACGCGTAATTCTGGTCGAGCACACCAAGGTCGAGCGCTGCCGCCGTCGTGAATACCTTCATCGTGGAGCCGGGCGGGTAGAGACCTTGCGTCGCCCGGTTGATCAGCGGCTTGGCCGGATCATTGAGCAGCGCGTTGTAAGCATCGGAGGAGATCCCCCGTGTAAAAAGGTTCAGATCATAGCTTGGATAGGAGCACATCGCTTGAATCGCGCCTGTCTTCGGGTTTAAAACGACCACGGCGCCTGCGGTCGTGTCGCCAAAGAGAACGAGCTGTATCACATCCTCAAGGCGCTGCTGCAGGTCCATGTCGATCGTCAGTTCAACATCTGCGCCGTTTTCGGCATCCCGTCGATAAATGGTTTTGCGGTTTGTGCCTTGTGAGGTGCAGAGATAAACCATTTCGCCATCTTTGCCGCGCATCTCTTTTTCATATTGATATTCAAGACCGAGCCGGCCGACGATCGAATCCGCGTTATAAAGTCCGTCCGCTTCCGTTCGTCCCTGATTGAGCGAGGCGAGCGTCGCCTCGAGTGCTTCGTCGCTTTCATAAGGCACGCTGCCCACATATCCGATCAGGTGAGCCAGCAGATTCCCATAAGGATATTCCCGGTGCGTGCCGTAATTGCCGTAATCGATGCCGATGCCCTCTATGTTCAGAAGCTGTTCCTTGACGGAATCCGAAAGCTGGTCGGAATAATATTGGCGGATGATGGCGACGTCGTCATAGGACTTTGTCAGGGCTTCGGCGACATACTCCTGCGTCATGCCCAGCAGCGCAGATACCTGCGCGGTAAAAAGAGCTGCATTCTCAATTTTAGAAAGCACGGCGTATACCGACACCGCGCCGACCGTAGCAGCAAGAATATCGCCGCCGGCAAGGATCTCGCCGCGTTTCGCGGTGAGGTTTGCAACGCGCACCGTATCACCCCATTCCATTTCGGGGAAGAGCAGGGCAGGGGACCATTCGATGCGCCACTGCCCGCCCTCGCTGCGTGCCAGGATATCGAACGTGTTCGTCAGATCGCCCGCGTAAGCCGAGCTGTAGGTTGCCTGAAAGCTGCCGGAACAGAGGATATCCCCGTCGCTGCATACAAGACCCGCATACTCTATGCTTGTGATTTCTAGGGCGGTGAAAACATTGGTGTATTTATCGATAAACTCCTTTTGCGTAATACGGTTTGCTTTTATCTCATCCGTTTCATTGCGCGAGTTTGCGGTAAGCATCTCCCATGCGGATGCGTAATCGCCCGTCTTGATGGCGTCCAGGTATTGCATAACAGCCGTCTCCCCGGAATCCTTCACGGATTTATTGCAGCCGGAAAGCGGCATAAGGGAAAGCAACATGATGAGTACGATCAGGGACGGGATGGCTCTTTTCATATGTGCGTCCTTTCAACTATACGCGTACATTATATATGCTTCCGCTTAAAAAAGTAAATCCCGCGGAGAATAGGGTTAGCCATAATTCGTTAATTTGACACAATCAGGCAGCGCCTTGTATAATAGCCGCATGAAAAGGTTCAACGACCTCATGCGTATATGGAGCAAAATCAAGCCCGAAATACCCGGCGGCAGCTCATGGCGTCAGTTGGCGGTCGATCTGGCGGTAGCAGCAGGTGTGCTGGCCGCGGGCATATGGCTGCTTGTGTTGGCGTTTGCGCCCGATCCGCGCGTTTCCGTTACGGTTCAAATCGACGGCGCAAGCTTGAACTGCCGCGTTTTTTCAGACGAAAGCGCTGCAGCCCTGCTTGAGGCAAGCGGCATTGCGTTGCGCGAGGGCGATGCGCTTTCCGTTCCCGGGGAAAGTATTTTAAGCGATGGGATGGAAATTGCCGTTTTGCGCTCGTTCCCCGTAGCTGTTCGTTCGCAAAACCGGATCATCGTTCTCAATATGACATCCGGCACAGTAGGGGACGCGCTGCGAGAGGCGGGTGTTGCATACGATGTGAACGACGAACTGACCATGTGCGCGTTTGAAGATGTGACGGCAGGCATGAAGATCACCCATGTAGACGTGCAGACGACCTATACGACGGGATATAAAACGCTGAACTATAAAGAAATCTCTCAGTATGACGATACCATTTACAACGATACGGATCCTGTTCTTTTGCAGGCAGGCGCCGACGGCACCAAGCAGGTTACGCAGCGCGTCGTCATGAAGGATGGCATGGAAGTTTCGCGCGAGGTGGTCGATCAGGTTGTGATCACGCCTGCAACGGACGAAATCTATCAATACGGCACGAAGATTCATTATATGACCAACTATTACGGCGACACACGCATCTACAGAAAGAAACCAACTGCCGGCGTCGACGGGTGGGTGGAGATGAAGATGGATTATATTACCGCTTATTCCAGCGACGGAAGAACCGCCACCGGCACACATACGAAGTTCGGCACGATCGCGGTCAACCCGTATTACATCCCGTACTATACCGAAATATGGGTATCCGGATACGGTTACGGCAAGGCGCTGGACACTGGTGCATTCCGTAAATATAAAAATCCGGATGGAACGCTCGTCAACCAGCTTGACCTGTTTTTCGTGCGGGAAAGCGACGCAAACCGCTGGGGGCGCAAGCACAACGTAACCGTGCTTGTGAAACTCGGCTGATATGGGCTTGGAGCAGATTAAAGCACGCCTTCAGGAGCTTTGCCTCACGCCAAATAAGGCGCTTGGGCAGAATTTCTTGGCGGACGACGCAGCGGTTGAGCGGATCGCGGACGCAGCTTGTATATCCGGCCATCCTGTTCTTGAGATCGGCCCGGGACTCGGCGCCCTGACAGTGGCTCTTGCCGCGCGCGCTCCGTGCGTGACGGCCGTCGAGCTTGACGCGGCGATGGTCGGTGCGCTTTCACGGGAATTCTGCGCAAACGCAAGGCTGGATATCATCCACGCAGATTTTTTGAAATTTGACATTGAGCGCTACGCACAAAACGCCGGCGCGTACTGTGCGGCAGGCAACCTGCCGTATTATGTGACCACGCCGATCTGCATGAAGCTGCTGACCTGCTCCGGACTGCCCGAACGAATGGTGCTGATGGTGCAAAAGGAAGCTTCCGAGCGTTTTACGGTCAAAACAGGCACAAAGCTGTACGGACCGCTTTCGGTTCTCTCACAGCTTTATTATGACTGTGAAACGCTCATGACCCTTACGCCACGCAGCTATTATCCGCAGCCGGAAGTGGATAGCGCGGTTTTGGTATTTACAAGGAAGCCAGGCGTCCCGGCAGTTCCGGGGCTGCCCAAACTGCTGGAGACGGCGTTTGCGATGCGGAGGAAAACGCTGCTCAACAATCTCAGGGCGGCAGGCATTGGCAGAGAAGAAGCGACGCAGATCCTTCGCGCTTTCGATATACCCGAGAACATACGGCCGGAACAGGTTTCGCCCACGAGTTTTGCGATGCTTGCCGGGCGAATCGGCGGATAACGCTTTCCCGGAGAACTTTTTTCGAAATTCATCTGCTAAAACCGCGGAAAGGTGACAATGTCACTTGCGCGAATGCGCGCGTAAATAGTATAATTATGTAAATCGAAGGGGAACAAAAGATTTGAAAGGAGCACGGAATATGGGTAAGTTCGTCATCAAAAAGGTTGCCAGCGGCGTTAAATTCGACCTTAAGGCTACAAACGGAGAGGTGATCGCTACATCCGAGGTGTACACCACGGAGTCCGCGTGCAAGAATGGCATTGAGAGCGTCCGTAAGAATGCCCCCGTTGCAAACCTAGAGGATCAGACCGCTGAAGGCTATGCGGCCGCAAAAAACCCTAAGTTTGAAGTTTTTAAGGATAAGGCGGGCGAGTTCCGTTTCAACCTCAAAGCTACCAATGGCGAGATCATCGCGGTTTCCGAGGGATACAAAGCCAAACCCAGCTGCCTCAACGGCGTTGAGAGCGTACGCAAAAATGCACCCGAAGCGAAGGTTGAGAAGGAAGAATAAATCGTCCTCTAGCCGTTGCCGCATCGGCCAGTCGTAAAAAACAAATGGCGCTGACGGTTCATGGCGAACGTCCGCGCCATTTTGAGCTTTCAGGAGGTAAAGGCAAACAAAAAAAGCCTTTATCAGGCTTTTTTTGAATGCCGCGCACCCGTTCTTCGACCGTGCAAACCTCCGGGCGGTCAATGCGGCAGGCAGCTCCGGCCAGGCTTTCCCGCGGCACATCGGCGAATCCGCTTAATGCTGCTTCCGTCAGGACCTGACAT
>CAZJYV010000163.1:0-318 GCA_964550295.1 uncultured Clostridium sp.
ATAGGATTATGCTCGAAAGCGTCACGAGCGCGATGGCGAGCCACAGCCGCTTTGAGATTGATTCTTTGAATACCGCAAGCGCGATAACGGAGGTTGCCACAATTTCAAAATTGTTGAGCAGCGATACGCCGGCGGCGCTTGTTCTCGCCAAGCCGAGCATCAATAAAATCGGGGCTGCGATGTCCAGAAGGACCATACCCACGATGTAAGGCAAATCCGCACGGGCAAAAGATTGCTCTTTCGCCGCTATTCCTATCCCTTTTTGAACGAGCCAAACGATGGCAAGCCCCGCCCCCGCGCCCAGGTACAGCAAGGCGG
>CAZJYV010000163.1:328-3583 GCA_964550295.1 uncultured Clostridium sp.
GGCCATCATCGTTGCTGCGATGTCCTCAAGCAGCAGCTTTGAGAGGGGGGGCATTTGCGGCGTACAGAACGGCGGCGAGCAGCGCGAAAAGCGTTGCGGCGTTCCGGTCAGATCCTGCAAGTCGCCTCATTTGACAAAATGATCGATCGCGTCGGCAAGGTCTTCCAGCGACTTTTCATCGCCTGTTTGAACAGCGTCCACAATGCAGTGACGGATGTGATCCTGCAAAACGATCTTGCCGATGTTGTTGACCGCCGATTTCACCGCGGCGATCTGGATGAGGATGTCGCTGCAGTCGCGATCTTCCTCTACCATTTTGCGAACGGCTTCAAGATGACCGATCGCCCGCGACAAACGATGGATGACCGCTTGCCTGTTTTCATGTTGATGCTGCGGCATACCGAGTTACCTCCCATATCCCCCATAGGGGGATATTTTCATTCTAGCATGCCGCAGATCTACGCGCAACGGGTAAAGCCGGAACGGCTGTATAAACGAATGTTGCTTTTCGTCCATATTCCATCTTTACTGCGTTCAAAAAAAGGGTATACTATAAGCAACATAGGATTTATTCATTTTTCATTCATGCTGCACTTATTGAAAAGGAGTGTTTGTTATGGGTGAAATTTTTTTGGTTACCGGCGCGGCAGGCCATCTGGGAAGCGTTCTTGTCCGCAAGCTCAACGAGCGGGGCGAACGTGTGCGCGCACTCGTGCTGCCGGGGGAGAAGCACGTTCCAACGGGGTGCGAATCCGTTTATTACGCGAATATTTGCGATGAAGCAAGCTTAGAACCTTTTTTTGATATACCGAAGGGGGATGAGGCGGTCGTCGTCCACACGGCGGGCATCGTTTCCATTGCCTCGAAAATACCGCCGCTCCTGAAGCTTGTCAATGTCACCGGCACGCGGAACATCGTATCCCTGTGCGAAAAACATCATGTAAAAAAGCTTGTTTATGTCAGCTCCGTCCACGCGATTGCGGAAAAACCAAAGGGTCATGTGATCACGGAAACGGATCTGTTCAACCCCGTGCTCGTCAAGGGTGCGTATGCCAAAACGAAGGCGGAGGCGACGAAGCTCGTGCTCGATGCTGCCGCGCGCGGGCTGGACGCCAGCGTGGTGCATCCTTCAGGCATCTGCGGCCCCTATGACAACGGGCGCGGTCACCTGACGACGCTTGTAACCGACTATTGCAAGCATCGCCTGACGAGCGGCCTTGACGGAGGCTATGACTTCGTGGATGTGCGCGATGTGGCGGAGGGTATCCTCGCCTGCTGCGGCAACGGCAAAAGAGGGGAATGTTATATCCTTTCCAACCGTTATTACAGCGTGCCCGAAATATTGGAGCTTCTGCATGAAACGACGGGGCAGAAGCGCGTAAAAACCATCCTGCCGCTTTGGTTCATCCATGCGGTCGCCCCGCTTGCCGAGGCTTATTACCGGCTGCTGCGCCAGCCGCCGCTGTTCACGCGTTATTCGATTTACACGCTCAACTCCAACGCGGCCTTCTCGCGTGAAAAGGCCGGGCGGGAACTCGGCTACGAGCCGCGCTACACCATGCGCGAAACCCTCTCGGATACGGTTGCATGGCTGCGCGAGCAGGGCCGGCTCGGCCCCGAAGGAGACCCTATTTGCCAAGGCTCGTAAGCCTTGCGTAATGGAAGATATATTGCTGAACGATGCCGCTCTCGCTTCCGAGGGCGCGTATCGTTTTTTCAAGCGCATCGCGCTTGGGTGGATCGCCCCCAAAATAGAGGCTACGCATCGCGCGCTCTATCCAAACGTCCACCGGAAACGCGTCTGTGTGGCCGAGGGAGAACAGCAGCACGCAGTCCGCGACCTTCGGCCCCACGCCGGGGAAGGCGAAAAGCTCTTTTCGCGCTTTGTCAAGCGGCAAACTGCGCAGGGCTTCCAGCTGATAGCCGTTTGCGATGCGCGCGGCGCTTTCCTTGACGAACGGCGCGCGGTAGCCCGCGCCGATGTCCCCTAATTCGCCGACCGAAAGGGAAGCAACAGCCTCCGGCGAGGGAAAAAGTGCATATTCGCGCTCGCGGAACGCGACCCGCTCCCCGGCCTTTTCGCAAAGCCGCTCCACGATGCCCGCAATGCGCTTGATGTTGTTGTTGGAAGACAAAATGAACGTGACGAGCGTTTCAAACGGCGCCTGCTGCAACACGCGGATGCCTGTGGCGCAGGGAACGCAGCCGCACAGGTTTGTGTCGCGCGCGAGCGCGTCCTCCAGCGCGGCATAATCGCGCTCCAGGTCGAAGTAACGAATCCACAGGGGGATATCCTCCTGTTTGCAGGGAAAGAGCCGCAGCGCATCGCCGTCCTGCTCGGCATAGATCATCCTGCCGAGCGCGGGCGCGGAAAAGCCCGCGCCGTCCCTTTGCCAGCGGAAAGCCTGCCCGCAGGTGACCGAGCGTTCGAGCGAGAGGCGGTCGATGCCGCAGATGGTTAAGGTGTCATCTTTGATGTCATAGCCTGTGTACATAGAGGAATTATAATATAAAAAATATTAATCCGGAAGCATCTGATAGAATCCTTCTCTTTTGATTCAAACAAACCCTTCGGTGCGCTCCGACACACGAAAATCCAATGAAAAATATACAATAAGCAACCTTTTGTTTTATTGACAGAAATATTTAATGAAGCTAAGATTATTAATATCGAACAACACTAAAATATGTTGTTTGAAATATACGTCTGGAGGCTCGTTATGAAAAAGGTATTTGCTTTCTTTTTGGGACTTTTTCTTGCTTTGACCTGTTTCCCTTCAGAAGTTGTTGCAGAATCTTTAGATGTAGGTAAATCGACTAATAACATAATGCTTTTAGCAAAAAAAGTTGAAGTATTATTAGGAAATAATGTTTCTACCAGAATAATGGAAACAGCTATAGCTGACATAACGACATTAGATCAACATAATATACCCCAAGGATATCTTGTTGATATTAGTAAGAATGAACGTAATAGGTTGACTTATACGTATGCATTTACGGATCAAATACTATCAAAAATATCTGTGCAACGAAATGAAAATGGTTTATTTTTAGAGATTAACGAAGGTGATTTATATAATGAAGTTTTTATTGATAGTTCAAACACCATCTATCTAAACGGAAATCAAATTATTGTAAAAAATAGCATTATAGAATCAAATCAATCAATCCAACTTGTTAGGAAATATTACGTTAATGAGTGTCCATATGGAAGCCCGGCTGATTATTCTGCATATATAAGAACAGAACAAG
>CAZJYV010000163.1:3593-4205 GCA_964550295.1 uncultured Clostridium sp.
TTATTATATCAATTTGACTTACTCAGGTTTTTCTATCATAATGAGTGTGGTTTTACCCTTGTTTATAAGCGTGCCAGTTGCGACTGTAATCTTAATTTTATCTGCTTTTCAAACCAGTAACCCTTATTCTGACGTAGCATCATATAGAAGTTATATCTATGAGCACGAAGATGGGTATTGGGTAACAGAAACTTTAGCAGTTCTTAAGTATAGTACGTATTTATATCCAGAGACTAACTATCAAGGGACATCAGAACACGTATATTCTTATTTCTGTAATGAACTTGAGTATTAACAATCGATATGATAGCTTTGCTAAAAGTAATCATAATGCATCTTGTTGCCTTGTTGGCATTGTCTGTATTATTAACATGCCTGTTAGTATTCAAAGCATATTTCATAAATGTCAATGCAATGACGATCATTTTAAGTAGCTTGCTTGTTGGCATAAATGTAAGAACAATCATTCTATTGGCTAAACTGTATAATCTGCTAATTAAAACAGAGTGATTGCGTCTTACTTGATCCGCCAAGAACCCTTATTTGATGCATAATTCAGCGCCGCCCTTTCGGGCGGCGCCTGTGCTACGATAGATAGACCTTATTCGTTTG
>CAZJYV010000164.1:0-4193 GCA_964550295.1 uncultured Clostridium sp.
AAGCGTGAGGCGCTCGGTGGGAAAAATCGGAACGAGTTCCTCGAACGGGCGGCGCGTCTGCGCCTTTTCGGGATCGTCCCCGTTGATGGCGGTGATGTACAAAAGCGCGAGGAAACGCTCGCCCTCCTTGGAGGGGCGCGTTTTGCCTGTGACCATGTCGCCGGTTTTAAGGCCGAAGCGACGGATCTGCGCGATGGAAACATAAACGTCCCGGTTGCCGGGAAGATAATTGTCGCTCCTGAGGAAGCCGTATCCATCCGGCAAAACCTCGAGTACGCCCTCGCAATCCCCGCAGGCACCGCCTTCGAGCATCTCGGGTACGGCGGGGTTGGAAGTGCCGTATTCCTTATTATAATAGCCATCGGGTTTCTGCTGCCGGTAGTCCTCGGGCAGATCCATGGGGGCGTAACCGTTATCCCGCATGGGCGGGTAGCCGCCGAAAGCATCCTGCCGATATGGCTGCTGTTGCTGCTGGTAACCGTCCTGCCGGTAGGGCTGCTGGTAGTTATCCTGCCGGTAGCCCCCGTCCCGCTGGTTATAACCTTGGTTGTTGTAGTTGCGCGGGCCGCCGGCGGATGCACCGTATCCGCCCTGATAATCCTGCCTGGGCTGGCGCGGCGTATTATAATTTTGATTGTTGTAACGGCGTGTGTATCCGCTTTGATAGTCTTGCCGCTGCTGCTGTTGCTGGGGCGCGCGGTAGGCTTGCTGGTAACGCGGGCGCTGTTCGTATGCGTCATCGCGCGGCAGGGGTTCCCGCGGTTCCTGCGCGTCAGGCGCGCGCGGCACGTTCTCGTCAGGCGCTTCACCCGGGGCGACGGATTCTTTTGGGCCGTTGGCGGGCGCTTCGTCGGCTGCGGCTTCTTCCGAAGAAAAACCGTCCGGCACGACACCGCCGTTCATAATGATATCCACAAGTTCGCCCTTACGATACTTTGTGAGGGATTTCGCACCTTGAAGTTTTGCGATCTCACGCAGATCACCAAGGCTTTTTTCTAAAAGCTGTTCTCGTGTCACAATATTGCTCCTTTCAAGAACACACAAAAAATGATTGCATAAGAAATAATCACTGCATACAGCCTTGCTTGCCTATTTATCAGTATTATGCCCTAATTCTGGAAAATAAAACATAGAATCGGAGGGGTGGCGTAGACACGTCATATTACACTGATCATAAATATCTTCCCATAACCTCGGTTTAATGTCAAGCCGCCATTCCATCATTTAACACTGTGTTAACGCATATATTTCAGCGAATCCATAATTTTCGGAACGGAGGATGCGCATGGATCGAACAACATTGGAATCGGGCGTTGCCCGTATACGTACACACAGCATACACATAGACGGGCGCGAGCTGATCACCGTCACTGCCGTGAAGGATGTGGAAAGCTTTAACGACGGAGAGGTGCAGCTCATCACGGACGCGGGGGATTTGCGTATCGAAGGCAACGGGCTGCACATCACGCGGCTGAGCCTTGATGATGGCCAGGTTGTGATCGAAGGCGAGATCATCGCGCTTGAGTATACCGAAAACTCCGAGCAGCGCGGCACGCTGTTTTCCCGGATGTTCAGATGAACGGGAACGGGGTCGCCGGCGAGCTAACGGTATTGGCCGGCTGTTTTGTGACGGGTCTCGCGGCGGGCGCGCTGTACGACGTGTTCCGCCTGCTTCGGCTGCTTATTCATAAAACGCGCCTGCGCGACGCGATCTTCGATCTCTTGTATTACGCCGCGGCGGGGGCGCTGTGCGCGCTCGCGCTGTTTGCGCTCAACGGCGGCTCGCCGCGGCTCTATGCGCTGGCGGGCATGGCGCTCGGCGCGCTTGCCTATCAAAAAACCGCGGGTGATGCACTGAGCGCCATGGGCGCGGACCTTTCCAAAAAGATTCTGGACAGGAGGAAGCGTAAAGAAGGCAAGGGAAAATAGACCTTGATATCCGCCGGATTTTAGAGTATAAATATGTATAAGGCAAAGCATCCTTTCCGTTCTGCATCGGAGGCATCATGGCGCATAAACGCAGGTTTAAAGCAACCCCGCGCTTCGTCGCACTGGTCATGCTGGTGTGCTTTGTTTTCGTCTGCGCCGCGTATCTGTCCCAGCAGGAAAAATTTGAGGAGGTGCGCGCAAGGGAGGCTCAACTCCAAAGCCGCTATGCGGAGCTTCAGGCGGAGGAGCAGCGCCTCGAATATATGATCGAGTATGCCAAAAGCGATGAATACCGCATCCAATACGCGCGGGAAAAGCTTGGCCTCGTGCTGCCGGACGACATTAAGTTCAACATCGGAGAATAACGGAATCCATAAGCGGGTTTTTGCCGGGCGGACTTGATATCCGCCCTGTTTTTTTGCAGGCGTTTCCTTCGGTTGACATTATGCGCCAAAGCCCCTATCATAGTGCCAAGTTTACAACCGCGCGCGGTTGTTGAAAGAGGTAACATTGAAATCCGTGGTTCGGAGAAAAAACATTCGACAAATGGCGCTGTGCGCGTTGTGCGCGGCGCTCATTGCCGTCGGCGCTTTCATCCGCGTTCCGGTGCCGGGCATCCCGTTTACGCTGCAAACGTTTTTTGTCACCCTGACGGGATTGCTGCTCGGCGGACCGCTCGGCGCGTGCAGCGCGCTGTTGTATCTGGCTGTTGGACTTGTGGGATTTCCGATTTTCGCGGGCGGCGGCGGTCCCGGCTATGTGCTGCAGCCAAGCTTTGGGTATCTCATCGGCTTTGTTCTGGGTGCGTATCTCACGGGCAAAATTGCGCACGCTGTCGAGCGGCCATCCCTGCGCCGTCTGTATACAGCCGCCTTCGCGGGACTCGGCGCGGTATACCTTTGCGGCATGGTGTATTACGCTGCGCTCAAAGGGCTTTATTTTGCGACACCCGTCGCGTTCACAAACATCCTGATCTACTGCTTTCTGATCTTTCTGCCTGCGGATGGGGCGATGAGCGTCGTCGCGGTTCTTGTGGCAAAAAGACTCCGCCCGGCGATCGAAAAACAGTGACGCCGGATAAGCGCGCGCGTTTTCCGCGCCGCAATACGTATTTGAGGTATTTATATGAAGCAATCCCGAACCTTTCCGGCGTTGAGCGTTACATCCAAAGGGGAGCGTTGGATCAAAAGCCCGCATCCATGGGTGTATGCGTCCGATTTTTCGCGCATCCCGGATCATCTGGAAAACGGAGCCCTTGTCGATGTGATGGGCGAGAAGGGGACGTATCTGGGCACGGGGTTTTACAGCCAAAAGAGCAAGATCGCCGTGCGTCTGCTTTCGTCAAACGCCAACGACCGCTTCGACGAGGCTTTTTTTGCCAGGCGCCTGAAATACGCGCTCGATTACCGCGCGGTCGCCATGAAGGGGGATCTTTCCTGCTGCAGGCTCGTATTCGGCGAAGCGGACGGCTTGCCCGGATTGACCGTCGATAAGTACGCGGATATCCTGGTGGCGCAGGTGCTCTCCTTCGGCATGGAGAAAGTGAAACCGATGATCTATCGCCTTCTCGCGCAGGAGCTTGCCGCACGCGGGGAGAACGTGTCCGGCCTGTATGAGCGCAACGACGTCGCCCTGCGTGAGCTGGAGGGTCTCGCTCAGTTCAAAGGCTGGTACGAAGACCTGCCCCACGGAACACAAACCGTCGCGCGCATCTGCGAAAACGGCGTTTTTTATGATGTGGACTTTGAGAACGGGCAGAAAACGGGCTTTTTCCTGGATCAAAAGTTCAATCGGCAGGCCGTCGCGCGCATCGCGGCAGGCAAGCGCGTGCTGGACTGCTTTACGCATACCGGCAGTTTCGCGCTCAACGCTGCACTCGGCGGGGCGGAGCATGTTACGGCGGTCGATGTTTCCCAAACGGCGCTTGAGGCTGCGCGCGCGAACGCGCGGCTCAACGGCGCGGAGGCAAAAATGGATTTCGTGTGCGCGGACGTGTTCGATCTGCTCACGGAGCTGTGTGAGGCGAAAAAATCGCCTTATGATCTGGTGATCCTTGATCCGCCCGCGTTTACGAAAAGCCGCAGGACGGTTTCCGGCGCGGAGCGGGGTTACCGGGAAATCAACCATCGCGCGATGTCCCTGCTGCCGCGCGGCGGCTATCTTGCGACCTGTTCCTGCTCGCACTTTATGGGCAGCGATCTGTTCGAAAAAACGCTTCGCGACGCTGCGCGCGACGCGAACGTCCAGCTGCGCCAGATGGAAGC
>CAZJYV010000165.1:0-4187 GCA_964550295.1 uncultured Clostridium sp.
TGCCTTTCGGGCTTAATTTACGGTATTTAACGACTTGTTGCGTACTTTACACACAGCATTATACCAAGCGCAAGTTACAGTCCAGTTACAAAAGCAGGTTTTGAAAGATTTATTTTTTCTAAATATCGATATATTTTTACTCTTTCTCTGTTTTATGTCAAAAAATACAAGGATTTCACAAAAGTTACAATTACCTATTGACACAATGCGTATAATGTAATTATAATGTTACCGGAAGCATGTGCTTCCATCGGAGTATCCCGACGAACCGGCACACCCGTCCAAAGGCGGGGTCGCAAAGCTAAAGGGCCTACACGCCGTCAGGCGCATGGCAGCCAGTTGCCGAACCGAGGTCCTTTTTTGTACCTCTGCGTAAAAAGGAGGGACAGAACAAGCCTGGGTAGTCCCCAGACGAAAGGGCACACCCGTCCAAAGGCGGGGTCGCAAAGCTAAAGGGTCTAAACGCCCATCGGGCGCAGGACAGCCAGATGCCGAACATGGAGAAAGGATTTACCCCTATGAAAAACCTGCTTAAAAGAAGTGTGCTTGCGCTTGCGCTCGTTCTCCTGATTTCAACGATTATGCCGCAGGGCGCGCTCGCGCTCGGCCTCAATGTAACCGGCGGAACGGGTTCCTCCTCCTCCGGGCAAAGCGGAAGCAGCGGCTCCGTCATCGACATTTCAACCGTTTCGCAAGGCTTCGTTACCGTCAAATATGACGACAACACCTCCGCCACGATGAAGGCGGGCATCAGCTTCAACGATGGCGATTGGAGCTATTACTCCTATACGATGGGCAAAACCCTCACGCTCCAGCTCACGGGCGGCAGCGGCTCCTATACCGTGGCGCTCTTCAAAAAGGTCAGCGGCAGCTATGTGACGGTTTCCCAGCGTTCCTTTTCGGCGATGATGGGCGCCTCGACACCAACGGGTGCAGGCACAACCTCCAACTACCCGCAATACCTCAGAAGCGTGGGTGAAATTTCCTTCAGCGCGAACGATTCCGTCGCAAAAAAGGCCGCCGCGCTGTGCAAGGGTCTCAAGACCGATCAGGCGAAAATCCTCGCCCTGTATAATTACATCGCAAGAAATTTTGACTATGACTACGACTTCGCCAACAAGGTGATCTCCCGCCAGATCACGAGCTACACGCCCAACCCCGTGAGCATCCTTTCCAACAAAAGAGGCATCTGCTACGACTTTGCCTCCCTGTTCGCGGCGATGTGCCGCAGTCAGGGCATCCCGTGCAAGCTGGTCAAGGGATACAGCACGAAGATCAACGGCTATCACGCGTGGAACAGCGTATATGACTCCAAAACGGACAAGTGGTACACGATCGATCTGACCATGACGGTCTGCAAGGGCAACAAAACGGCCTCCAGCTTTTCCAAATGCTACTTCAGCGATTCCTACTACACGCCCAAGAGCAGCGTCTGAGCGGTTTTCATCGGCAAACAGCACGGCGGCGGGGACACGAGGGCGTTCCCGCCGCCCTTTTGTGACAAATAATGGGCGCATACGCTTCCGATGGGATTGTCAAGCGTCATGCGCCGCGTTATAATAAAACAACAGCAACATGCAACATTATGATTTGTAGGAGGATTTCACTATGCCTTTTTGCGCCAAATGCGGTTCGCAGTATGACGAAGGCGTAAGGTTCTGCCCCTCCTGCGGCGCGCCCTCGGAGCAGCCCTCGCAGGGCAGCGCGCCCCAGCAGGAGTATCAGGCCAACACGTATCAGCAGCAGAGCTATCAGCAAGCCCCGACACAGCAGGCGGATGCCGTTTTCACGGGCAACAAGACCATGGCGATCCTCGCCGTCGTCTTCCCGATCCTGTTCTTCCTCCCTCTCGTCACGGGCGACAAGACGGAATTCGATAAGTTCTGGGCCAATCAGGCGCTGCTTCTGCTCATCCTCGGCGTCATCTCCAGCATAACCGCCGCCATCATCATCGGCATTTTCCTCGGTATTGCCGAGTTCGTGTTCTGGATCATCGCCCTCATCGCGGTCTGCAACGGCCAGATGAAGCCCCTGCCCCTCATCGGCAGCATCAAGATCATCCAGTAATCCGCAGCACAAAACGATGCCGTCTCCGGTTCTCCGGGGACGGCTTTTTTATGATCGTTGATACAGGGCGCAGCCCCGCCTTTCAAGGTGGCGGTATCCCGCGCCGGGATGTATAATAAAGGTTGGGAGGTAAACCGCATGGATTCCTTCGCGGCCCTGTTCACGGGCATCCTCATCGCCGTCATGGTGGCGTTTAACGGCGCGCTCTCCGCGCGATACGGCGTGTATTCCTCAACCGCGCTGATTCACCTCGCGGGTTTCGCGCTCATCTCCGCCCTTTGTCTGTTTAAAAGAGAAAAGCTTTTTTACAAGGGCATACCGCCGCAGCTGTATCTCGGCGGCGCGCTGGGCGTGCTGCTGACGGTTTGCAACAACGTCGCCTTCTCGCGCATCGGCGTTTCGGCCATGCTTGCGCTGGGTCTTTTCGCGCAAAGCGCGATGGGCATCGCCGTGGACAGGTTCGGCCTGCTGGGCATGCCCAAACGCGCATTCGGCAAAAAAAAGCTTTTCGGCCTCGCGCTCACGCTCGTGGGCATCGCGGCGATGACGGATCGATTTGACGCGCTGGCCGTGACCGTATCCCTGCTCGCGGGCGCGCTGCTGCTCATCGCGCGCACGCTCAACGCGCGCCTCGCCGAGCGGACGAGCCTTCGCACGAGCACGTTTTTCAACTATGCCATCGGCCTTGCTGCGGCAATCCCCACGGCGCTGCTGCTCGGTTATACAGAACCTGCGTTTGCGGCCTTTGCGCTTTCGCCCAAGGTGTGGATCTACTTCGGCGGCATCATCGGCGTTGTCGTGGTGCTGCTGTTAAACTACACGGTCACGCGGGTTTCCGCGTTCAGCCTGTCCCTGTTCCTGTTCATCGGGCAGGTGTTCGCGGGCATTCTCATAGACGCGCTGTTCCTCAACGCATTCTCGCCGCGCCTGTTGGTAGGCGGTCTGCTCGTGGCGGCGGGACTGGCGGCAACGGTGTTTGCGGACCGGGCGGACGCTTCCCCTCCGCCGCGAAGCGGGGGATAGTATTTTTCAGCTTTCACCAAACAAGTGTTGACTTTGACATCGTGTCGCCGTGTATACTCCACAGCGGAAAGGAGGCAGGGATAGATGGAAGCGATGACCATCAGCAGGGTTTCAAAAGCGTTCAGCGTTTCTACGCGGATGCTGCGCTATTATGAGCAGGAAGGCCTGATCGAAAGCTGCCGCCGCGCGGATTACGCATACCGCATGTATGACGAGAACGCGCTTTTGCGCTTGCAGCAGATCGTAATCCTGCGCAAGCTGCGCATACCGCTCAAACAGATCAAAAGCATCCTTCACAAGCCGGACGCCGTAACGGCGATCGAAGTGTTCCGAAAAAACATACATGAGTTGAGCGAAGAGATCGAAGCGCTCTCGAGCATACGGAGCATACTCGCCCGCTTTGTCGAGGAACTTCAAAAAAACGCCGATATCCGCTTTCACCGCCTGATCGAGCAAGACGAAACGATTTTATCTTCTATAAAATCCCTGTCCCTGATCAGCATCAATTTCAGGGAGGATAAAACGATGGAAAAACTCAGCAGCGCGGAAGAACAGCTCTCAAAACTCACGGATGTGCGCATCGTCTACCTGCCGCCCGCGACAGTTGCCGCCGCACACTGCATCGGGGACGAGCCGGAACAGCAGGCGGACGAGCAGCTCAACGCATTTGTGCGCAAAACGCAGCTTTACAGAATCAAGCCCGATATGCGGCACTTCGGCTTCAACCACCCGAATCCGGTGGACGAAACAGGCTATCACGGCTACGAGATGTGGGTGACGATACCGGACGATATGGAGGTTCCCGCAAACCTTATCAAAAAGCGCTTCGGGGGTGGCCTATATGCGGCGCACATGATCCCTATGGGCAACTTCAACGAGTGGGAATGGCTTCTCAACTGGGTGAACGCAAACGAAAAGTATGCGTTCGCGGGCGATATGAAGGATCAGGAGCATATGTGCGGACTGCTCGAGGAGCACCTGAATTATATAGGCCACGTTCAGCTTTCCGAGACTGAGCCGGAGGATATGCAGCTTGACCTGCTCATGCCGGTTCGCGAACGGGCAACCAAATAACCAGGCGCGGCCTTGCAAAAGAG
>CAZJYV010000166.1:0-4178 GCA_964550295.1 uncultured Clostridium sp.
CCGAACGTCGTCGTACCCGCAAGCTCGCGCCCGGTCGGGTCGCCGATCGTGATGATATACTCGCCCACGCGCAACTCGTCCGAATTGCCGATCTTCAACGCGTAAAGACCGGTGCGGTTCACGCGCAGCACGGCGAGATCCATCGTGTTGTCATACCCGACGAGGATCGCTTCTTCCTCCTTTCCGTCCGTAAACATGACGCCCAGCTTCGCCGCGCCGTCGATCACATGCGCATTGGTGAGGATGTACCCCTGCGAGGAAATCACGAAACCGGAGCCGGAAGCCCGTTCCTCGTAATCATCGTATTGCGCATTAAAGCCGTAATTGATAATGCCGACCACCCCGGCGGACACCTGCTCGACGATATCCGGGATGGGGTTCAACGCATCGCCGACGGTGGGAGCGATGCCGTCGAGCGCAGGCATGGAACCATTAGCCGGCTCGGGCGTAAGGACCGGCCCGACGGTCGTTTCTTCCGGAGAGGCGGTTTCCCATCCCCAGGTGATCGAAGGTGTGGGGATCACGCCTTCGCTCCGATCCGGCGTTGCCGTCACCTGCGGAACGCTGCCGCTGCCGCTCAGCCCGCCGGAAGGCATGAAGGTCGTCGCGAGCAGCGCGCCGACGAGCGTGAATACGACCGCTGTGATGACATAGCCGCCGATGCCGCGCTTTTTTCTCTCATGCTGCTGCGGGTTCTGATCCTCGTAGTAGTAGTTCGGATATTCCATAAATTACCTCCGTTGTACGCGCGCGCGCGTTTCGCGATTTTGCTGTTCATATAGCTTAAGGGTAAAGGTGAAGCACGCGCCTTCCCCCCGGGGAGATGCGGCTGTGATTTCCTGCCCGTGCTGCTCCACAATCCGCTTGACGATCGAAAGCCCCAGTCCGGTGGACGAACCCGCAGGCGTATGCGCCTTTTCGCCCTTGAAGAAGCGGTCGAACACATAGGGAAGGTCCTCTTCGCGGATGCCCTCGCCTTCGTCCTTCACGCTGACGACCGCGCGCCCCTTTTCGACCCGGATGCGCAAAGTCAATTTACCGCCTTCCGGCGAAAACTTGATCGCATTATCCACGAGGTTGCGGACGACCTGCGCGATCTGCGCGGAGTCCCCCTCGACGAGCGTGCGCTCGTTTTCAAAGTTCATATCGACCTCGATGCGCTGCGCGTTCACGCGGGCTTCGAAAGTCAGAAGCGTGCGGATCATCAGCTCGTTGATATCGAACGGCGCGATCTTGAGCTCATACGTTCCGGACTCGATGCGCGCGAGGTCAAGAAGGTCGTTCACCATGCCCGCCATACGCTTGCACTCGCCGATTACGATATCCAGATATTTGCCCTGATCCTCGGGCGGAATCATCCCGTCCTGCATCGCCTCGAGGAAACCCCGCATCGAGGTGAGCGGCGAACGCAGCTCGTGCGAAACATTGGCGACAAAACTGCGCCGGGATTGCTCAAGCGCGTTGATCTCATCCGCCATTTCGTTGAAGCTTTCGCCGAGCTGGCTGACTTCGTCATGTCCCGCGACCGAAACGCGCGCTTCGAATTCGCCCCTGGAAAACCGCTTGACGGCATTGTTCATGTCAATGATCGGCTTGGTCATGCGGTTGGTGATGTATGTAACCGCGAGAAAAGCCAGGATGACGCCGCACAGCGCGGAGAGCAACACATCCATGTAAACCTGCCTGACGGAAGCGTTCGTGCGGCTCATATCCACATGGAGAAACATGGCCCCGATGATCGTGCCGTCCGCATCGGTGATGGGCTGCTGCAGCGTCATGATCGGCATGTCGGCTACGGAAGCGTACTTTTCGGAGTTGATGCTCTCCGACCCGCCGTCGATGATCGACTGCGCCTGCTCCGTGATATCCGTATCGCCTACGGACGCCCACTTGTCAGCGGATTCCTCATCCATAAAAACGACCTTGCCCAGCGTTTGATCCGTTAAGTAAAGCTGGAGCAGCGCGTCGTACTTGCGCACGATCGTATAAAGCTGATCCCTGGCGACGCTGCGCTTTTCGGGATCGACATATTTTTCGCACACGATGCCGTTGATTTCTTCCGCTTCGCGGCGAAGCTCGCTCTCCTTCTCGTCGATATACTGGCTGCGGAACATCCCGCCGAGCGTGATGCCAAGCAGCGTCAGCAAAAGCAGCGTTACGGCAAGATAGGTCGTGAGCATTCTTGAGAAGAGCGTTTTAAACATCTTCCGGCGGCGTCTCCTTTATTTTGCGGCTTCGAATTTGTAGCCCACACCCCAAACGGTCTTCAGCTCCCAATCCGGTCGCTCGCCGATCTTTTCGCGGATGCGCTTGACGTGGACGTCCACCGTGCGGGAATCGCCGAAGAAATCGAAACCCCACACCTGCTCGAGTAGCTGCTCCCTTGTGAACACCTTTCCCTCGCGCGAGGCGAGGAAGAAGAGCAGCTCAATCTCCTTTGGCGGCATCTCAACCTGCTTCCCGTCGAGAATCACGGAATAATTGTCGAGCGATACGCTCAAACCCGGAAATGCGATCTCCTTTTCATTCTCAGGCGCGACGGAGCGGCGCAGCACCGCTTTGATGCGCGCGAGCAGCTCCTTTGCCTCGAAGGGCTTAACAATATAATCGTCCGCGCCGGCATCCAACCCCTGGATGCGGTCGAGCGTGTCGCCTTTGGCGGTGAGCATGATGACCGGCACAGCGCTTTCCGCACGCAGTTTTTCAAGCACGCCCCATCCGTCCATACCGGGCAGCATCACATCGAGCACGACGAGCGCCGGCTGTGCTTCATGGAAGCTTTTTAGCGCGGTATCTCCCCGCTCGCATGTAACGACGTTGTAGCCCTCTTTTTTCAGGTACATCCCGATAATTGCGAGGATGTTTTTATCATCGTCGATGACGAGTATGGTGTTGTTCTCCATTTCGGCCTCCCTGCATCAACCTGTTGCGTTCCAAACCCCGCGCGCCGCGCGAGAGATCAAGCAGAACGGACATTCTTTTCATATAGTATCACCAAATTGTGAACGCGGTATGAATATGCCCTATTTGCCTTAATTTCTTCAAGATTCGCCATCACTTTTTGAGCGTGACCACCGTAACCCCCGCATCCCCTTCTCCGTAATTGCCGATGCGAAAACCTTTTACCAGATGTTGATGGCGAAGGTACTCCTGAATGCCCGCGCGCAGGGCGCCCGTGCCCTTTCCGTGGATGATATTCACCTCGGACAAGCCGGCGTTGGACGCATCGTCCAGATAGCGATCCACGATGATGGTCGCCTCCTCCACCTGCATGCCGCGGATGTCCAGCTCCAGCCCCACATGCCTGTCGGCGGCAAGCCCGACCTTGTTGGCAACAACGCGAGGCTCCGCTTCCTTATCGAGGCGAAGATCGCCGAGTTTCACGGAAAGCTTCATGATGCCCGCCTGCACCTGTACCTCGCCCTTCGCGTCCGGCGGCGCGAGCACGGTTCCCTTCAAATCAAGCGTCACGATGCGCACCGAGTCGCCGGGCTTCACGGTTTTAGGCGGAGCGCCTGCGTCCTCCTTTTTAGGCTCCACCGCTTCTGCGACGACGCTCTCCTGTGCACGTACAGCGTCCCGGCTTTGCTGGATCACGCGGTCCGCCGCGCTGCGGTCGATGTCCTTCAAAGCGCGCACCTGCACGACGATCCGCTCCATCTCGCGTTTCGTGTCCGCCACAATCTTCTTCGCTTCATCCCGCGCTTTGGCCTGCAGGCGATTGCGCTCCTCATCAAGCTTGCGGCGCTCCTTTTCGGTTTCCGTGCGCAAGCGCTCCAGCTCAAGCCGCGCCTCGGCTGCCATCTGACGCTCCTCCTCGGCGAGCCTGTGCTGGCTTTCCGCGCTGGAGATGATATCCTCAAAGCGTACATCCTCGCCCTTGAGATATCCTTTCGCGCTCTCTATGATGGACGCGGGAAGCCCAAGCCGCTCGGATATTTCAAACGCGTTGGATTTGCCAGGTATGCCGATATACAGGCGATAGGTCGGGGCGAGCTTTTCCACATCGAACTGCATCGAGGCGTTCTCCATGCCCTCGTGCGTGAGCGCGAACGCCTTGATTTCGCTGTAATGCGTGGTGGAAACGCAGACCGCTCTCCTGGCGTGCAGCTCTTCCAAAATGCTCATCGCGAGCGCGGCACCCTCGATAGGGTCCGTACCCGCGCCCAGCTCATCGA
>CAZJYV010000167.1:0-4137 GCA_964550295.1 uncultured Clostridium sp.
GCTTTCCTCATTAGGGGGAAGCTCTTTATACGATAATTATATAGTCCTTATCTCACCGACCGGTACGAACGGCTCAGGCATTGCCGGATGTTCCCGCAAGGTCTTTTGCATCCACATCACGTCATACCACGTGCCGAACTTAAAGCCGCACTTTTCGTAGCGGCCAACCTCCCGGTAGCCCATGCGCCTGTGGAAAGCGATGCTCGCATCGGTCAGATGGGCATCCTCCGCACGGGCGCAAGAGATGCGCGCGCTGAGGTTGACGATGTTCTGCCGCGAGAGCCAGCCTTCAAGGTCGGCGTAAAGCAGCCTGCCCACGCCGCAGCCTCTGTGGCTCTTTTCGACATAGATGCTCGTTTCCGCCGTCCACTCATACGCCGCGCGGGCGCTCAGCGGCGACGCATAGGCGTAGCCGACGATCGTTCCGTTTTGCTCGGCGACGAGGTACGGGTGCTTTTCGAGCGTCGTCCGCACACGCCGCGCGAACGCCTCCAAAGAGGGAACCTCGTATTCAAAGCTGACGGCGGTATCCTGCACATACGGCGCGTAAATCGCCAGCAGCGCCGCGGGGTCCCGCTCCTTCGCCATGCGGATTGAAAATTTTTCCATCAAGCGTACCTCCCCAGAACATGCAGCTCAGATATCGGCAGAACGTCGTCAGTCTCCGCGGCGCGGAGGCGTCGTTCTGCTTACCCGAAGTACACCAACCCGCCGCGCATACGCGTGCTCAGGTACCACAGCTTCAGGTCGAATGCGCGCCGCACGCCCTCGTCGGAAGCGTACGCCGTGAGGGCATCCGCCTCGATATCGGCCGACGCGAGCGAAACCCAATGCCAGCTTTGCAGGTTTTTCACCCGTCCGTGGGATAAATTGAGGAAGCCGATCGGACAGTCGGCGGCAAGCCCTTCCCGCACGAAATCCGCGAGCGCGGACACGGGCGGTCTGTTTCTGTCGCGGTTGCCCGCAACGGCGAACACATGCGACCGCAGCGCGATCCCGCGATCGGCGGCGAAAGCCGTCACACCCTCGGTAAAGCGTTCCACGCGGTTCAACCCCATGGGACCGGGCTGCACATACGGGTAGATCTCCTCCATGTGGCGGGTGAATCCGTCGCGATCCATTCCGGAACCGCTGTACAACGCCCGAAGATGCGGGCGCGTCAAGGCGAGGTAAGCCGTCAGGTTCGCGGCGCAGGTGGGGCCGCAGCCCGCCTGCTGCCACCATTCTTCCGTATACCACGCCTGATCTCCGCCAAAAAAAGAACACTGCGTTTGCGCGTCCGTCACGGTCAGAAGCGTCGGGTCAAAAATTGAAACAAGCATCATCATGCTCCTCATGCGCGGTTGATCAGCGCCGATCCTGCGTTTTGATCATCTGCCGCTCACTCATTATAAACAGTTTATAATAAAAAGGACAGGCGAAAGCCTGCCTTTTTTATTGGCGCGCCCGGCAGGATTTGAGCCTGCGTTCTGCCGGTTTGCCGCAGCGCCTGAGAAATGGTCTCATAAAGTCGCGGAATAACTGACTTTTTTCTTATTGACCGCTTAGCAGGTACACGGCCGTGTTTCGGCCTTCCTCAATGTGGTTCGACATGGACTCGGCCGCTTGATCAAAATCCATGGCCAGCATATAATTCACAATTTCCAAATGGGAGGCGATATTGATTTCCATACGCAGGGCAAGCTGCCCGCCTGGTCTTCAATCATGCCTTTTGTTCGCAACTTTGGTGACACCGCTTTTCTTATAGCGAGAACCGCTTGATTCATCTATAATAAAAGCACGAAGTGAAAGATGAGGGTAGCTTATGTTTCTGAACCGCAATGTTACATTGCTTTTTGTTACCCGTATCGTCCGTTTGTTTGCATACGGTTTTTTATCCATCATTTTAGTTCTTTATCTGGTTGAAATCGGGTTTGACAAGGTTCAGGCCGGAATACTGCTCACGTGTACCCTGTTGGGGGATGCTGTTATATCGCTGCTGCTGACTACTTTTGCAGACCGGATCGGTCGCCGCAAAATGCTGGTTGTCGGCGCTTTGCTGATGGTTCTGGCAGGAATCGTATTTATCTATACCAACAATACGCTCCTTCTTATCAGTGCCGCCATCGTTGGCGTCATCAGTCCCAGCGGCAATGAAATCGGGCCTTTTCTTTCTATTGAGCAAGCTTCATTGGCGCAGCTCGTATCCAATGACCGCCGAACAAAATTATTCGCGTGGTATAACTTGGCCGGCTCGCTTGCCACTGCTTCAGGCGCTTTATTCGGGGGTTGGTTACCTCAGATACTACGTTCCTCCGGTTTTAGCCCGCTTTACTCCTATCGGACAATGCTGCTTTGCTATTCGCTTGCCGGCGTCATTCTCGCAATCTTGTTTTTATTGCTTTCACCTGCAGTTGAAGCCAAATTTACCACCAATGAATCCCTAAACAAAAGGCACTTGGGTTTGCATCAATCCCGCAAGATCGTTTTTAAGCTGAGCGCGCTTTTCGCGCTGGATGCTTTTGCCGGCGGTTTTGTTATCCAAAGCCTAATCGTCTACTGGTTTCATATACGGTTCGGTTTGGACACCGGGGTTCTCGGAAGCATCTTTTTCGGAGCCAATATTCTGGCGGGCGTCTCTGCGCTCATTGCAGTCAGGATTGCATCGAAAATCGGTCTGATCAAGACAATGGTTTTCACACATATCCCCTCGAATATATTGCTATGCCTGATCCCGCTTATGCCGTTTTCATGGCTTGCAATAACCGTTTTATTGCTTCGGTTCAGCATTTCCCAAATGGATGTTCCCACCCGTCAGTCCTATACGATGGCCGTTGTCGCACCGGATGAACGTTCTGCTGCTTCGGGGATGACGACCATCGCGCGCTCAATAGGTGCATCTGTATCCCCTGTACTTGCAAGCGCTTTCATATCGGTATCCGGTTTGATAAGCGTTCCGTTTTTTATTGCGGGCGGATTGAAAATCATATATGATTTAATACTGTATCGTAGTTTTAAATCGATGAAGCCTCCTGAAGAATAACAAAATTGAAGAAAGGTTGTTCCTGTCTATGAAATGGGTGACTCGTGAAAAAGTTAAGGTTGACCGTGTGGCTTGTCCCTGGTTGATAAAAAGATTCATCGATCCGGAAGCAGAATTCATTTTTGTACCGAAGGATACCGATCCTGGGACGATCGGCTATGGTACACCTTATGATATGAAAGGCGTTGAACTGGGGCATCATGGCGATCAGTGTTCATTTGACGCTTTCATGAAAAAGTACAATTTGTCAGGCGATCCGGCATTGGTTGAAGTGCAAAAAATCGTGCGCTGGGCAGATACGCAGAACGCTGAAGGAAACGCGATGGCGGAGGCTCTTGGAATCCTTGCTACGGGTTTCTCAATATTCTGTAACGATGATTATGACGTGCTTGAAAAGGAATTTGCTATGTATGACGCCATGTATGCATATTACCAAAGCAAGCATTCCAGCAAATGATTGAAAGCCTGAACCTTTTGTAATCAGGAATGCCGCTCACCGATACCCGTATCAGCATAACTCCCGGCTAACTGTGACCTGCCTCCCCCAAGACCACACCGGGATGATTGTTAGCATAAGGATGATATAATGGCTAACAGATGAAGGAACGCAGTGCGCTCATCATGTTCGCGATAAAAACAAAGTCCCGAAAACGCAGACGTTTCGGGGCTTTTTTCTTTGGCGCGCCCAGCAGGATTTGAACCTGCGACCTACCGGTTCGTAGAATGCTTTACTCTAGATATCGAAAGGTTATATAATGCCTCGTTTTTGCCTATTTGCCTTGATTTTCCGAGGTTTCAATCAGTCCATGTTTTCCATTGTTTTGCGTCTTTTACTGTATTGATGCAGTAGAGATGCAGTAAAAATGCAGTAAACCCGGCCGCGTTGAGTACTACAAATAGCGCCGTGGATAATGTGTTAAAAATGCACTCAGCGAACAGAGTGCGAAGAAATAAAGAGCGCAAATAACATTCGATCACTTACATGCTGATTTGTGCAATGATACTAATCTGGCAACAAGCGACCTAGCGGCAGGCTTTGAGTCGCAGCGAGCTCAGATGTCCTGAGCCCCAAAAACTTCGTCAATAGGAAAGTTAGTCACAATATGATAAAGTGA
>CAZJYV010000168.1:0-4119 GCA_964550295.1 uncultured Clostridium sp.
GAGAACATGGCCGAACTCCTCGCCCTCGTGCGGGTCATCCTCATCGGTGCGCCCGCCTTGCGCCAGCGACACCATGATCGGTTCGAGGAGGTTTTTCTGCGCGTTGGGGATCAGCCAGTATATGGAGTGCCCCGCCTCCGCATCCTCCTTGACAAACACGTCGTCCGCGCCGAAAACCACCTTTTCCTCCTTGAGCTCCGCAAAAAAGTCCGCAAGATCCGTGCCGAGCGCCTCTAGGATATCCGTGAGCGTCGCAATGGAAGGGGAGGTCAGGTCCCGCTCCACCTGGGAGATAAAGCCCTTGGAAAGCTCCGTGCGCGCGGCAAGCTCCTCCTGCGTGAGGCCGAGACGGATCCGTCTTCGCTTGATGCGATCTCCGATTTGCATGCGGTTCGCTCCTCCTTTCCGACCATGCGTTGATAAACGCAGTGTTTAGAATAACTAAACCGCCGAATGATATTAAAACATTTTTCGCGCTTTCTGTCAATATAGTATTGTTAAACACGGAGTTTAGAATGAATGGATTTGTTCCGCTGCGACGCTTGGGAAAGCGGGCAAAAAAACCAAAGGAGAACAGCTTTATTCATCAATAAATAAAACGTTGTGCCGATTATTCTGTCCCGCTGATCGGCGATCATCGATAGAACGGCGAGCATACAAAAACGCAACGCTTCCTTGCGCGCTGCGTTCTGATTTTGTTCATTAAAAGGTGACGGTTCCAAAGAATATCAGCCGTTTGTCAGCTTGCGTACCGCATAGATCAGCGGGAAGGGATCCACGTAGCGATCCTCCGGCACGATGATCGAAAGATGCAGATGCGGCGCGTCGCTGTTGCCCGTGCTGCCCACGTTGCCGATGACAGCGCCTGCCGTTACCCGGTCGCCGACCTTTACATGGGTCGTAGGCTCCACCATGTGGCAGTATGTGTAGCGATAACCCAGATCGTCTATGATCATGACGTAATTGCCCGCAACGTCCGTCCAGCCGATGTAAAGCACCGTGCCGTCCGTGCAGCTGTGGATGATCCTGCCCTGAGGCGCGGTGATATCCATGCCCATATGGCGGCGTGTGGCGTTTGAGCGGTCGTTATACCAGCCTTCCTTAAGGTAACGCTCGGGCAGGGGTTCCACAAGCGTTTCGGCATACCCGGCGGGGAAGGAATAGCTTCCGTCCGAATTCGTTTCGCTGCCATCAGCTTGATAAACGGTGTTCAGATAGCAGTAGATCGTCAGCGCGTTGTACTGCACATCTCCCGATTCATTTTCAAAAAACGCTTCAAAGCTTGGCAGCGTGACGCTCACGTTCAGCACGCCGTCCGCATAGGTCGTGTCGATATCGCTCAAACGGATGAGCTTATCCTCGGGCTTTTCGGCGCAGTCGCAGCACAGCGCGACCATAAAGCGCCAGTCTGAAACGGGCGCGGAGAGGGTGAGCGTTGCGTCCGGGTCGTATTCCTGAACCGCCTCAAGCGTGGCTTGCGCGGCCGCTTGAACCACCGCGTCATAATCGTCCGCCATGCCGGTAAACAGGTGACGCAGTTCGATCAGCTCGGGTATGGTTTCAATATCCCGATCCGTATCATATTGATCGTAATTAAGGTGGAACGCGTGACCAAAGGCGACATACGCTTCAAAGGATAGATCCGGATCGAAAGGTAAAGCGGCAGGGGAAGCCTCTGGCGCGGGGGAATTCGAAATAACCCCGTCCGAAGAGGTGAACAGGCTGCAGCCGGGGGCGATGATGAGCACAAGGCACATGAGTCCCGCGAAAAACGCGCGTTTGGTATACATCAATCGTAATAACAATCGGATGTCCTCCGTAAAATCTGACGGAAGCTATTATCGCACAGATCCGCGCGGATTTCAGTAGATAAATTATAAACTTTTTATTGAAAATCGGCGCGTGACAAGCGCAATCAGCTTTTTTCCAGCTTCGCGCGGAAGCTGATTTTGCGCGGCGTCGCTATATCCGCAAACCGGATCACATAGGCGCAGGCTCCCTCATCGATTGCCAGGATAACGCCTTTACCCATTATGGGGTGCATGACCGCGTCGCCCGCCGCAAACCGCAGCCCCGATGCGGCTGCCTCAAGCGCCAGATCGGCGCTGCGCGCCCGCCAGTGCGCCTCATCGACAAGGGAATCGGGCAGCGTCACATCGTATCGCAAAAGCGATTTGTCGATGTCGAGTACGAAGCGCGAGGGATAGCGGAAAGACCCGTCCAAGTTTTTGCCCTGTGAGTCGGAAAGGCAGAGCCGCTCCTGCGCCCGCGTCATGGCGACGAAGGCGAGCCGGCGTTCCTCCTCCATGCCCTCCAGGGTGGACACCTTCCTGGAGGGAAAGACGCCTTCTTCCATCGCGCACAAAAACACATACGGAAACTCCAGCCCTTTCGCGCTGTGGACGGTCATCATCTTGACAGCGGCGCCGTCCGCTTGCGCATCGAGGTTTGTGAGCATGGCAACATGGGCGAGGTAGTTTTCCAGCGTACTCTCCTCGCCGCAGGTGGTTTCGTATTCATAGATGGACTGGCGCAGTTCCGCGAGGTTGTCAAGCCTGTCCTGGCTGCCTTCGGTACGAAGCGCTTCCTCATAGCCGGACTGGTCGAGTATCTCTGCCAACAGTTCAGATATGGGCATGTCGTGGCAGCAGGAGGCGAACCGTTCCGTCAGCTCAACGAATTTTTTTGCCTTGGTGTTTTTAAAAACCTCGTCCTCAAGGGTTTGGGTGAGCGCCTCGTAAAGCGTGCAGTCGTGTGTTTCCGCATATTGAAGCAGGAATCGCATCCTTTTTTCGCCGAGGTTCCTTTTAGGGTTGTTTGCGATGCGCATAAAGGACAGATCATCCTTGAAAATGATCATGCGCAGGTATGAGAGCGCGTCCTTGATTTCCGCACGGGCGAGGAATTGAACGCCGCTGTAGATCCGATAGGGGATCTCTTCCTTGAGGAAAACTTCCTCGATGGTGCGCGTAACGTAGTGCGCCCGATAGAGCAACGTGATATCCGATAGCTGCACGCCGGACGCGGCAAGGGATTTAATCTGCTGTGCCATCCATTTCGCTTCCGCGTCGGCGGTCTGCGCATGATGGTAAACGACCTCCGTTCCGTCCGGCAGCGTGGGGAGCAGCTCCTTTTTAATGCGCTGCTTGTTTTTTGAAATCAGGGAGTTGGCGCAGCCGATGATCTGCGGGGTGGAGCGATAGTTGCGCATCATCAGGATGGTCTTGACGTTGGGAAACTCCTTGTCAAAATCGAGGATGTAGCGCACGCTCGCTCCGCGCCAGGTATAGATGGTCTGGTCCGGGTCGCCCACGATGAACAGGTTGTTGTGATAGGCGCATAGCACTTTCATCAGGGCGTACTGCAGCTCATCAATGTCCTGATACTCGTCGATCATGATGTATTCGAGCCGCTGCTGCCATTTTTTTCGGATGGCTTCGTTTTCGCGAAAGATATAGAGCGTAAACTTGATTAAATCGTTGTAGTCGAGGCCGAAGCACTTCTTCTCCTGGTAGAGGTAGCCGTAGAAGATGATATCCTCGGCGGCGACGGATTCGTCGTACT
Organism: uncultured Clostridium sp.; assembly: GCA_964550295.1. Taxonomy (GTDB): domain Bacteria; phylum Bacillota; class Clostridia; order Christensenellales; family CAG-138; genus Phil1. The sequence continues at coordinate 3,565 of CAZJYV010000168.1, forward strand.
TGCTTCTGAGCTGCTCGGGCGACATGGCGATCATGTCGAGATAATAGTCGGGGGTCCTCTGGCATTTGCGGATTTCGATCATATCCCGCGCATTGCCGAAGGTCATATGCCGCAGCGTCAGTCCACGCTCTTCATAGATGATTTTCAGCATTGCGTCGATATCCGAATTATCCAGCACCAGAAAGCTTTTGGGGTAGGCGACGGCGTTGCTGTCCTCCTGCAGGACGCTTACGCAGAAGCTGTGGAACGTGCTGATATAACCCGTGTCATTGTCCCCCGTGAGACGGCGGATGCGCTGTTTCATTTCGTTGGCGCTCTTGTTGGTGAAGGTCACACACAGGATATTGCCCGGCATAATGCCGATTTCGTTGACAAGGTAGGCGAAGCGGTGTGAAAGCGCGCGCGTTTTTCCGGAGCCTGCACCCGCGATCACGCGGATGTAGCCTTCGGTTGCGGTCACAGCTTCCAGTTGTTCGGGGTTCAGGCCTATGAGATTATCCATATCGCTCCTTGCGCCTGAAATTATGATAGCATCCGGGAGAGGATAACACAAGG
>CAZJYV010000169.1:0-4100 GCA_964550295.1 uncultured Clostridium sp.
CGCCTGCCGTCTGCGTTTCCTCCGGGGCAACCGCGCCGTTCCCCGCGCACCCGGCGAGCAGGAGCAGGAACGCCAGCAGCGCGGCAACGGCCGTCATGCGCAGGCGGGCGAATCGGTTGGATGTATCTGTCAGTTTCATCGTATGCCTCCTGAATACTGATCTTATTATGATAAACCATTATACTGTATTTATAACTGTTACAGTTAAAACTGTCAACCTGTTTTTTCAATCGGGTTCTGCGTGAGCGTGCGCCAAAAAAGCCCGCAAGGCAGTCTTGTCGGGCTTTTTATCACCAATCTATCCTCGCGACGCCGCACGCGGCACGAATTGTTTGCGTTTGCGCCCAGGCGCTGGCACAAGTGCGGACGGTCCCCTCGCCTCTCAGCGGCTTTCGGCAAGCAGTCTGCGCGTCAGATTCACCAAAAAATCCTGCACGTTCGTCACAAGGCTTTTCACGCACAAACTGCCGCGGTCGTGCAGCTTGTTGCCCGCAAATTCGGAGATATCGACGGTGTAAAAATAAACCGGCCGCACATTTTCGCCCGCAAGACACCACGACGGCGTCATGTTGCCTGTGGCGATGGAGTGCAGCTGCGTGGCAAGGCCGATGACGGTCGTTGCTTTTTTCGTATGGGCGCGCATGGCGCTCTGCGCCTCATACACATCCGAAAGGACGCCCGGCAGGGGGCCGTCATCCCGGATGGAACCGGCAAGCACATAAGGCACGGATTTTTCGGTGCAGGCGGCAAGGATGCCGTCGGTTATGTTTTCCTGTTTGATCAGGGCTTCGATGGAGCCGGCGCGCCGCGCGCGGTTGATCGCGTCCAGATGGTTATAATGGCCGTTATACACAACCTCCTTGCTGTAAATATCCTGCCCGAGACCCGTGTGGAAAAGCGCGGCCTCCAAATCGTGCGTGGCGAGCGCGTTGCCTGCAAAAATCGCGTCCGCATACCCGCAGCGCACAAGGTCAGCCATGGCGGAGCGCGCGTTGCAGTCAAAGTCCACGGCGGGTCCGAGCACCCACACGATATAACCCTTTTCCCGCTCATGCCGCAGCAGGTCGCACAAAAAATCATAGTCCTGCGAGCTGGAGGTTTCGCGCGAGCGTGCGGTGCGGAAAGCGAACGCCTGCCGGGCTTCCTCCTCCAGCCGGAATCCGTCGGTATGAATCCATACGCCGTTTGAAAGATCCTCCGCGCGGCCGACGACGATTTCATCCCCCTTGCGGATAGAGCGCGCTTCGACGGCGACGGGCGTTCCGTTCCGGATCACCGCGCAGCAGTCCATGCGCGCGCCTTGAATCAGCTTCCATTCCCCGTCGATTTTAAAATATTCGGGGTAGATGGTGGTTGCATAAAAGTCGTCCGGCAGCGTTGCGTCTGCAGATGCGGGAAGCGTCCTTACGCAGGGCGCAAGTTTATAGTCTTGGCCGGAAAAGTCCGGCGCATGGTATGCTGGCAGTTGAAACATACGTTTTGTTGCCTCCTGAAAGCGAAAAGCGATAACAGTTGGCATCATAGCACATAATAAAACAGGATGAAATGCAGAACAAACTCCGTATTCCATCCTGTTTGATTGATGATTTTACCAGCGTTTATATAATAATATTTGCTGTACTTTGCTTTGAATTATTTTTGTGCGATATAATATATTATTTTTTGCGCACAAAGCCGAACATCAATGGAAGCATACGCGCAGCGTAATTTTTAAGCGAGTAGCCGCCGCCCGAAATGCACCAGTCGTAGAGCAGCGCGCGCTCGAGCATGGCATAGATGTTGACGACCTCGTTCACGGTGAACGCGCCCGTCAGCTCGCCCCGCGCGATGCCCTGCGCGGTGATCTGCCTGAGGATTTTGTAGTAAACGCGGTTGTGATCCAGCAGGTGCTTATCCCCCTTTGTGACGAGCTGCGAGGAATAGAGCCGCGCGAGCAGGTCGAGGGAAACGCTGTTTTCGATCATCTCGAAAAGCTCCCCGTTAAGGTACATGAGCTTGTCGAACGCATCCGTATCGGGATCCATAGCTTCCATCAGCTCGTCGTACTTTTCGTCGAACAGATAGGAAAGGGAGGAAAGCAGCGCGTCCTTTCCCTCAAAATAATGGTAAAAGGAGCCGCGCGACGTACCCGACGCCTCGATGATTTCCTCCACCGTGGTATCGTCATACCCATGCTTATAGAAGAGCTTCCACGCCGCGTTGACGATCATGCCCTTTGTGTTGCGCGCTTTCTTCTTGGTCACAAGAGCCCTCCATAAACCATTCGGGGGGGGAATCCGCGTTCGGGCCGATACGGGACCGGCCCCAACACGCCGCATTTTGATTGTCAGTTGTCAATTATCAGTTGCTTTAACCATTCGGGCCGATACAGGATCGGCCCCTACACTGTTCACGCGATCTCCAATGCCAGCTCCATCATCGCGGTGAAGGTGTTCTGCCGCTCCTCGCTGGTGCATTCCTCCCCGGTGACGAGACTGTCCGATATGGTGCACACGCAAAGCGCATTCTTGCCTGCGCGCGCCGCCGTGAGGTAGAGCGCGGCGGATTCCATTTCAACTGCCAGCGCGCCCATTTTTCCCCATTCCAGGGTGCGGCCCGCGTCGTCGTAAAACGTGTCGCTCGAAAGGATGTTGCCGACCTTATAAGTCAAACCCATCTTATCCGCCTGTTCAACCGCCTTTTTCACGAGCGTCCAGCTTGCCGTCGGCGCGAGGATGCCGGGCATGCCGTATTGCGCGGCAAAGTTGGCGTTTGAGGACGCGCTCATCGCGATAACGATGCTGCGCAGCGGCAATTCCGGGCTGATCGCCCCGGCCGAGCCCACGCGGATGATGTTCTCCACCCCGTAAAAGTTATACAGCTCGTAAGAATAGATGCCGATGGCGGGCATCCCCATGCCGCTGGCCATGACGGAAACGCGCTTGCCCCGATATGTGCCGGTATAACCCTGCACGCCGCGCACGTTGTTGACGAGCACGGGATCTTTCAGGAAGGTTTCCGCAATGAATTTTGCGCGGAGCGGGTCGCCCGGCATGAGCACGGTTTGTGCGAAATCCCCTTCTTTCGCGCTGATGTGCGGGGTCGGTATCGGCATAAATAACCTCCGGTAACGTCAGTAATCTTTGTTCAGCGCGCTCTAAGCGCTTTTGGTTTTGCGAGTATCTCGGAGTAGATCAGTCCGCGCAGCACCTCGCTGCTGTCCGCCGGTCTGATGCCATAAATCAGTTCCTCCGAGTCGGCATCCAGCGCGTAGGCGTCGCCTGCCTTCTGGGCATAGCTGTCGCCCACCCTCTGGGCATAACTGTCGCCCGCCCTCTGCGCGTAGCTGTCGCCTGCCTTCTGCGAGTAAGCGTCCTGCGAATGCGGATCATAATCCTCAACGCATTCCTCATCCCCGGATGACATGCTGGACTCGGTATGACCGTGGCGGGATTCTGTCACAGGTCTGACCGCATGCCTCATGCTGGACTTTGCCGCGACGAGATCTCCGCTTAAACTGCGGCCCTCGGTGGGGAACCCTTCGGTATCCCCTCCGATAACCTGACCTTCGGAAGATGTATAGTTCAAGCTGCCGAGCTGCGCTTCGGCGCGCTTTCGCCCGCACTTGACGCAAAACTCCGCTCCTGCACCGTTATCCTTGCCGCAGCTGCAGTGCCAGTCCCTGCCCGAAAGCTGCACCGTCGGGCGCACCGTCGGACCAATTCCGCGGCTGCGCTCCGCCTCGGCGGCTGCGCGCCGCTGCGCCTCAATCTGCGCCGCGCGCGCGTTCTGCTGCTGGTTGTTCTGCGCGGCCTGCTGCGCTTCCCGTCTGCGTTTTTGTTGGCTGCTCTTTGCGACCATATTGAAAATGATAATCACCACAATGATGATGATGACATAGGTCGGCATAGCGGAACCTCCTTTCCGGAGTGGTCTGAGCCGGCTTTATTCCTTTTTGTCGGCATGGGCGCCGCCGGCGATCGATTCACGCATCCTCGTATCCGAGACCACGTTTTGCATGTTGTAGTAATCCATCACGCCAAGCTTGCCGTCACGGAACGCGGCTGCGATGGCCTTGGGCACTTCCGCCTCGGCCTCGATGACGCGCGCGCGCATGCCCT
>CAZJYV010000170.1:0-4071 GCA_964550295.1 uncultured Clostridium sp.
ATCCCCGCTGACATAAAATAACCGTTCAGGCAACGCTGCAATCGTGCGAAATCAAAACAGCCCATCGGACCCGGCTAACCGCCGGGTCTTTCTCTTTTTGGCAAAAGGCGCGCATATTCTTATTTGTAGAGGTGATTTTATGGCGAATATGAATTTTTGTGAACTCCGGCGCAAGGAAGTCATCAATCTTCGGGATGGCTCGCGGCTTGGCTGTATATGTGATCTCGAGATGGACAGCTGCACGGGTCAAATCCATGCGATCGTTGTACCCGGTCCGCCAAAGTTATGGGGGTTGCTGCGCAGCGATGAGGAACTCGTGATTCCGTACAGATGCATAACGAAGATCGGGGACGATGTGATTTTGGTCGATATCGTCATTTAATTTGTATAGCCGATTCACAATATCTTGTGGTATAATCAAAAAAACGCCGGAGGATTCATACATGAAGTGCAGGTATTGCCTTGGGACGGAAAGCAAGGTGGTCGATTCGCGTCCCACGGAAGATGGAACGAGCATACGCCGCAGGCGCGAATGTATCTCCTGCGGGCGAAGATTCACAACATATGAAAAAATCGAAGAAATTCCCATCATGGTCATAAAAAAGGATGGTCGCCGCGAGCCGTTTGACAGCGAGAAGATTTTGCTTGGCATCCGTAAGGCCTGCGAAAAGCGACCCGTATCCGCCGCCGAGATGGATAAAATGGTGGAGGATATCGTGCGCGAGGTGTTCAACACGCTCGAACAGGAAGTGTGCAGCGATTATATCGGCGAATGCGTCATGAAGCGGCTAAAAGATTTGGATGAGGTGGCATACGTGCGCTTCGCGTCCGTATACAGGCAATTCAAGGACATCAACACATTTATGGAAGAATTAAAACTCCTTCTGGGGGAAAAGTGATAAACGGTACCCGTTATTCAAATACAGCCGCGCTCATACAGCACGGCTGTATTTATGATGAGCGAAACGGCATCGGGGTGTTTCGGGCAAAAAGCCTGCTGGAAGCCGGCGGCGTGATCCACGGCTTCACCGCGCGCGTGGGCGGCGTGAGCAAGTCCCCTTTTAATTCACTCAATCTCAGACTCGGCAAGGATGATCCGGAAGAAAATGTGCGCGAGAATTTCAGGCGGCTGTGCGTGCGGGAGGGAATTGATGAGAAAAGCCTCACGATCGTAAGCTTTGAACACGGCAGCACAGTGCTTCGTGTCGACGCGAGGCATGCAGGAAGCGGGTATCACATCGCGCCCTTGCCTGCGTGTGACGGGATTGTCACAAACGACCCGTTGGTGACGCTCGTGACGGATCATGCGGACTGCGGCTGCATTTTTGTTTACGATCCCCGAAATAAAGCAGCAGGGCTTGCACACGCAGGATGGAAGGGAACGCTCGGACGGATCGGCGGGAACGTCGTGCGCCTGATGACGCGGGAATTTGGCTGCAGTCCTGCGGACATGCTCGTTTCGACCGGCCCGTGCATCTGCGATCGGTGTTATGAGGTAGATGAGGAGCTTGCGCGGAGATTCGCCGTCGAGTTTTGCACGGACGAGTGCGCATATCCCGGGAAAACGGGCAAGGCGCAGCTTTCGCTGGAAACCGCGACCGCGATCCAGCTGATGGACGTGGGAATTCCGCCCCAAAACATCACTTTGATGGAAAAATGTACCTATGAAGATCCCCAAAGGCTGTTCTCCCACAGAAGGGACAGAAACGGCACGGGAGATATGGCAGGCTTCATCAAAATTTCATAAATTTTACTTGAAAATTAAGCGAATCTTCGGGGAAACTGTGCGTGTAACCGGAGGTTTTAAGTGATGGAGAGTTATGTTTGCGCGAGCGTCTGCTGGATCGTTTTATCCGCTTTTGGCTGTCTGGACGGCGTGTTGGAACGCGCCGGTCTGAAAAGAAGCGACGCGGCATATGCTGCGCTGTGCGTTGTGGCGCTTTCACTTTTTAGATTTAAGCCGATCATCGAATTTGATATCGATATTTCTGCCCTTGCGCTGCCTGCTGCGTTCGGCTTAATCGCGATGAATCGAGAAGGGCAGGGCGCAAGGACGCTCGCTCGGCTCTCTTTGGTCACAACGATTCCAATCGCCGTAAGCGCCGCATATATGCTCTATGAGCTGTATACGACGACCTATGCGTTCTTTTCGCTCAGAGCCGAAAGCGTTTGCATGGTGCAGTTGGCGCTTTGCGCATTTGTTCTGGCGGTCACCTCTTTCCGTTTCGCAGAGAAAAAAGCCGTGTGATATTCTATCGGGCATGTTCATATCCATAGAACGACCATGGAGGACATGCACGATGCAAAATTCTTCTAAAAATCCGACATCCATATTACAGCCATACATACCGCACTGGCTGCGCGTCGCAATCGAGGTCGAGGATACGAACGCCTTGGAAGAGATCCGCGTGCGCGCCGGAAAACCCATTCAGCTCGTTTTTGCTTCGCGTGAAAAAATGCTTCCGCTTTCGCCCGACTCCGCGCTGTGCGCGGAGCTGTTGGAGTGCTTGTGCGAACATTCGGTCGCCGCGATGGAACGGGAACTCGCATCGGGTTATATCACCGTGCGCGGATGCAGAGTGGGCATTGCGGGGCGCGCCGTTTCGCATGATGGATCCATCGCGCGCTATTCTCATGTGACAAGCTTTAACCTCAGGCTGGCGCGCGAGGTGCGCGGTTGCTCGGAACCTGTGATGAACGAGCTTTATAACGGCGAGGGCGGCATTTTCAGCGCGTTGGTCCTGTCTGCGCCCGGCGCGGGGAAGACAACGCTTTTACGGGATGCCGCCCGGCTTTTATCGGACGGATGGCGGAGCGAGCGCGGCAGAAAAGTTTGCATCGCGGACGAGCGGGGCGAGCTTGCGGGCGCGTATCAGGGTATGCCGACATTCGACGTCGGCGCACGTACGGACGTAACGGACGGCTGCATGAAGGCGGAGGCGATGCGCGCGATGATCAGGAGTATGTCGCCGGAGGTGCTTGTGACGGACGAGATCGGATCAGATTCTGACGCGGAGGCGGCGATTCTTGCTTCCGCTTCGGGCGTTGCGGTGCTTGCAAGCGCGCACGCGCGGGATGAGAAGGAAGCGATGCGAAAGCCATGCATCAGGAAACTTGCTGAATCAGGCTGTTTCGATAAAATACTCGTGCTCAGGCGGAACGGCGAAAACGCGGATATCCGCGCGATCAGGCTCCGGACACCATGAGGGCGATTTTTGCGCTAGCGCTTTTCCTTGCAGCCGCATGGGCAGGAAGCCGGAAACGCGCTGGGCTTGAGGAGAGAATTCGCTCGCTTTCGGTTTTTCTCGCGGATATCCGAAAACTGCGGGATGTTATGGAGCTTACGCCAATCCCGATCGCACAGGCGGTGCAGAGGCTCAATTGCGAGATTTGGGAGCGTTTCGTCGGGAACATGCAAAGCGAAGGCGCGCGGGCGGCGTGGACGCATGCGCTTGACGAATGTCCAGCGTATTTGGGGGACAGGGACGTGTTGGAAGGATTGGCGGATGTGTTGCGCGCCAACGAGATGCGCGCGCAGCTTAACGCATTGACGCTCCTGCTCAGAGAGTTGGAGGAAAGAAGAGGCGTACTGACGGCGGAGCTTGAGAAAAAAGGGAAGGTCTATTCCTCCCTCGGCGTGTTGCTGGGCTTGTCGCTGGCGCTGCTTGTCATATAGGAGGCAGGTATGGATATCGCAATCGTGATCAAAATAGCGGGCATTGGCATTCTGGTGGCGATCATTTGTCAGCTGCTCAAGCAGACGGGCAGGGACGACATGGCGATGCTGGCGGCAGTCGCCGGGCTTGTCATAACGCTCGCCATGGTCGTGAACTTGATCGCAACGCTCTTTGAGAACGTAAAGAGCATATTTGGCTTGTATTGACCATGAACGTGCTTAAAATCGCAGGCTTTGCCATAGCTGCCGCCGCTGCCGCGCTGACTGTCCGTTCATACCGGCCTGAGCTCGGTATGCAGATCGGAATCGCCACGGGTCTTCTGCTGCTCTTATACGCGCTGGGGGAAGTGGGCAACGTGTTCTCCGATCTGGCTTCTTATGTGGAAGGTTTTGGC
>CAZJYV010000171.1:0-4035 GCA_964550295.1 uncultured Clostridium sp.
GTTTCTGAACCTTTCAAGTGTCCATTCTATGGGGTATATTTTAACCATCACACCGGCACAATGTAATGATCGGCATTGATGGCGGAAAGCTCCGGCCGCATACATAAAATTGCTCCCTTGCCGCGGATCTCGTGCTGGGATAGCGAGGGCATGTGTAAAATCGCGATTCTTCCGGCCAGGGATTCCTGCGCAAGTTCCATCAGTTTAAATGCCTGCGAACCGGTCAGCCAGAATGCACCCGGAGCAGCCCCGCTGTCCACAGCGATTTTGATATAGGAAAAAAGCTCCGGCGCATACTGCACCTCGTCAATCATTATGGGCAAGGCGTGTATCTGCAGGCACAGCGCAGGATAGGTCTTCGCAAGCCGCCGCTCATCCAGATCATCCAGCGTGACATATCCGCGTTCATCCGTCATAAGCTGCTTCAGCGCGGTCGTCTTGCCGACCTGCCGCGGGCCGGTGATCAGGATGCAAGCATATTCCTGTGAAAGAGATCGTATTTTGCTTTCCAAATCGCGTTTGATATAGGTCATGTCAAGCCCCCCGTCTGATATTCGATGCGATCCAATTTTAGCCGAAAAAAACGCGCATCCTACTGCGCCATTGTACAAAAATGCAGTTCTTCATGGAGGCAATAAAAAGACAGGTATAGACGATCCTGATTTTGCTGATATAATTATGATTAAAATGATTAGATCATGTAAGGAAGGGGGAAAAACAATGACCTGCTACTATGTGATCGGCGTGCGGATGGACAACCGCGTCGGCAACGCGCAGAAGTTTCAGGAGGCGCTCACGAAAAACGGGTGCAGCATCCGGGCGCGCCTGGGCTTGCATGAGGTGAGCGAGGGCCTGTGCGCAAACGACGGGCTGATCGTGTTGCAGCCCTGCGGAGAAAAAGAGGAAATCGAGCGCCTGGTGAAGGATCTCAACAGCCTTGAAGGAATCACCGCGAAGTATATCGACCTAAACGAATAACAACGGCTTCGCCCAAACACAACGTTCGGCCGTGCTGTTGAAACCGACAGCAAAGAAAAGAAGCATCGCGTCGCTGCGATGCTTCTTTGTGATTCCGTCCGATAGGCGCGGTTGATTTGCGCCGCCGGGCGCGGGCAAGTGGGGTCAATACCGGATTTGGCTTTCGAGCTTTTTCTGCTCCTCGGTTGGGTTTGCCAGCCTGAATTCCGCGCCGACGGAGGCATCGTCCGGCACGCCTTGGCCGCAAATGGATACGATCTGCGCCTTGGTTGCGGCCAGATACAGAGCGCCGTCGATGATCCCCGCCTCAAAGCTCCGGTTCGCAAAAAACGCATAAGCGGCATCGAGCGCAGCCGGGTCGAACGGATCGAGATCTACCACGGCATACTCGACCTTTAAGGCGAAATAATCATCATCCTGCGCGGCCTCAACCGCCTGCTCGAGCGTGATGGATGTTCGGAACGCGCCGGGTACGACGGGGTTGGCCCATATACCGGATGGCGTGCCTTCGGGTTCGGCTGCGCCCTCAGTGAGGTTGAAAAACAGCGCCTGAAACCGATCCGTACAGGTCATATCGTATGTGCCGTCTTCATTTCCCTTCTGGCTGCTAAAATAAATAGCTGCCGCCACAAGGATGCAGATACACGCGGCAAGCACCCCGATTCGGAGCCGCATGCCGCTTTTGATTTTCCGGCGTTTGTCCCGATACCGGTCGCTGTCCTTAATCTGGTCGGCCGGAATTTCCCCGACCGCGTCGTGCAGTTTGCTTGTTTTCATCAAGATCAATCCTCGCTTTCCGGATGCGTTTCAGGATTTTGGCCGATTTTTTTGAAGTGTTGGTCGCGCAACGCCTTTCTATAGAACCATTTTACCGCAAATCGGAAGAAAATCCTCATACTATTCAAATAAACACCATAACAAAGATTGATTTTAGGGGCAGTACCAAACGGCGGCAGCTTGAGCGGCGCTGTTTTTTTGACGCTTCATCTTGTATAATAACGGAATGAACACCCTCATTTTCAACGGTATGGAAGCGCGTGTCGAAAAGAAGCGCATCAAGCACATGTACATCCGCGTTTACCCGCCGGATGGCGGCGTGACGATCACCGCGCCCCTGCGCACGCCCGATGAGGCGATCCGACGCTTTGCGGAGTCCCGCGCCGGGTGGGTTGAAAAACAGAGGGCGAAGCTTGCGTGGCAGCCCGCAAAGACGGAGCGCACGTATACAACCGGGGAAACCTGCTTTTTATGGGGTGAGCCATACCGCCTTGAGGTCATGCGCGGCACCCGGGACGCTGCGTTTACAGATGGGAAAACCATCGTCCTTCAGGTGCGCGGCGACGGCACGGCGGAGCGGCGCGCGGCTGTGCTGGAAAACTTTTATCGCGATGAGTTGGCGCGCGCGATCCCATCCCTTCTGGAGAAAGGTGAGCGGATCGTCGGCGTGCGCGCACAGGAGTGGCGCATCCGCAGCATGAAAACCCGATGGGGCAGCTGCAACACGCGGGAAAGGCGCATTTGGCTGAATCTGCGGCTCGCGCAAAAGCCGCCTGAGTGCCTTGGCTATGTGATCGTCCACGAGCTGTGCCATCTTTTAGAGCACGGCCACAACGCCGTTTTCTGGGGGTATATGGATCGGTTTTATCCCGCTTGGCGCGAAGTGCGAAAGACGCTCAATGGGGTTTAATTCCTTTTGATTCCATTCGGAAACTTTCTGCTGATACACCTTCATGGGTTCGGCAGCGCAGCCCGCTCTCGTTTGGCAACATGAAATACCCCGGGTTCAGTCCCCGGGAGTTTTTTCGCATCCTGGGATGCGGCCGATACAGATTCTGCCTGCACGCTATGGGTGGAGGTTTTTCTGGATGCGGGATTGGCGGAATCGGTCAATCTTCTATTGACATAACCATACTATTGAATTATAATCACTAGTATAAAAACAGAAGTAGATGTTGGGAGGCGGATTCAATCAACAGCCAGTATAAAAAGGGCGTGCTCGACCTGCTGGTGCTTTCGATGCTCATGCAGAAGGATCGCTACGGCTATGACATATCGGATGATCTTTCCCGGCGCATCGAGATTGCGGACGGCACGGTTTACCCGCTATTAAGGAAGCTCAAGGGCGACGGATACGTCACCACCTATCTGTCGGAGGAGAGCGGAGGCCCGCCGCGGAAATACTATTCCATAACGGAATCCGGCCGGCAACTGTACAACAGGGAGCGCAAGGAGTGGCTCGGCTTCATCCAAGCCGTGGAAAAACTAGTAAACCCGGAGGAAAACGATGAATAAGCAGACGTTTATGGATGAATTAAAAAAAGGCCTCGGCGCGCGCGGCGGCGAAGACCTTGCGGATATTCTTGCCGATTATGAGGAGCATTTCGCGCGCAAGGCCGCTGACGGCTGCTCTGAGGAGGAAACCGCAAAAAGGCTCGGCAACCCGAAGGATTTGGCCGCTGCGTATACGGCTGACGGGGAGTCCCCGCGCAAGCGAGCATCCTTTCCCCGCGCGCTCGGCGCGTTCGCCCTTGACCTGATCGTTGTGCCGCTTGTGATCGTTGCGTATGCGTGGGTCGCGGGCATCGCCGCGGGCGCGCTCGCCCTTTTGTGCGCCGGGCTGTGCCTGATCGCGGCGCCGCTGTTTTCGACGGGGATGCTGATGATCCCTTACATGCCGTATGTTCCGGGGGCGCTTCTGGGCGGCGCGCTCATTGCTTTCGGGCTGCTGTTCGCAGCGCTCGCGGCTTACAGCGCGCTGCTTGCCGGCAAAACGTCGGCGGCTTACTTCCGTTGGCACCGGTTTGCCTTAACAGGCAAAAGAACGGCGCCGTACGCGGTTTTCCCGCTCGCGCTCAACAAAACGAAGCGAGGCCTTCGCCTGCTGACGCTGGTTTGCATCGCGGCCTTTCTCGTGCTGTTCACGGCGGCGTTCGTTCTGATGGTTGTGCAGGCGGGCAGTTTCGAGTTCTGGCACGTTTTGGGGTGGTTCCGCTATGTCGGGTGAATCCAAAACCGTCGTCGTCACGGGCGCGACGTCCGGCATCGGCTTTGCGGTGT
>CAZJYV010000172.1:0-4018 GCA_964550295.1 uncultured Clostridium sp.
GCCCATAACCGAGAAAGCCATAACATAGGTATACATCAGCACGCCCAGCTCGGGCGTCGCTTTGAAATAGGGCAGCACGAGCGTGCCTGTGCCGTTGAAAATAAAGGTGTTCACGATGAAATACGCCGTGATGATCAAAAGCCCCTTCTCTTGTTTCAGGTAGGAGAGACCTTCTTTAAAATCGTCTGCATAGCGGCGCATGGTATAGGCGACGGCTTCGCCCGAGATGTGCGTTTCGATCGCTTTGATCTGGGTTTCAAACACGGCGGCAACAACGAATGTTGCGGCGTTGAACAGGAACAGCGGCTCAAGACCGATGCTTTCATAGCACCAGGCAGCCACGGGTACCATGATCGCCGAAAGGGGATAGATCATGGAGGAGATGGAGTACGCTTTTGCGAAATTGCCTTCGCTGATGAGCGTGGGGTACAAACTGTCGTAAGCGACCTGGTATACGCTGTCGATGCTGCCGATGACAATGCATAGGATCAGCATGACCGCATAGTTGAAAAAGCCGAGCGATAATATGCCGAAAATCGCCAGATACAGCGCGGAAGATATAAAATCCAGCGTGTAAATGACTTTGACGCGCGAAAAACGGTCGATATACGGCCCTGCGAGGGACGGCATGATGATCTTTGGCAGATTGTACGCAACCATGAAAACGGCGTACAGTAAAGTCGACCCCGTATAATCGAGCACGAGAAGACCGATCGCAAAGCCCGCAACGGCGTTGCCGAGCATCGACACCACCGTTCCGAGCGTGAGAATCGTAAAGTTCCGTGTCCACAGAGGCTTTGTTTCCATCAGGCTCTATTATACAGCGAATTCGAGCGAGATGCTACCGTTCACCGCCTCAACGCGGATTCTGTTTTGTGCACCGTGCAGGATATGCACTTCCTTGCGGTGCTTTTCGCCGTTGATGCGCACGGAGCCGGAGATGTTTTCAACATCGAGGTTATACTCCGTGATGGGAAGGCTTGAGGAAATGCGCAGCGTGCCGTTCACGGTTTCTGCGGAAATGTCGCCGCGCAGTTCGCCGCCCAGCGTCACGCCGCCGTTGACGGTTTCGCCTTTGCACCGCGTTTTTGCCTGGCAGGAGGTGATGGAAACACCGCCGTTGACGCTTTCCCCGCGGATGACGTCCGCGCGGATGCCGCTCAGCTCCACGGAGCCGTTGACGGTTTCGCATTGGATCGAATCGATCGAAACATCCTGCACGATGATCGCGCCGTTTACGCCTTCGATTTCAAAACTCCTGAACATCACATCGGGCACGGTGATATCGATTCGGCCGGGCTTCCATCCCCCGATGCGGAAGATGTTGCCGAGCTTGTGATGTTCTTCGCTGATGCGCAAGACACCGTTGGAAAGGGAGACCTCCGGCTTGATCCGCTCATCCGGGTAGTTGATATCGACGCGCCACTCGTAACCCCGCTTGACCGCGATGTTTGCGTTGACGATATCCGCCTTGATGGAATGGAATTCCGCGGGGTTTCTGCCAAAGGGTGCGGATGCCCGGTCCGCACCCTTTGCGCTTTCGCCCGCCTGAGCGATGATTTCCCGCGCGAGAGCCTCCGGAGAGCCGAGGGAGGAGATCACATCAGCCTCTTTATCGGCACCCGCGTCGTCGAAATATTCCTCATAATAACGCAGCGCTGCTTCGCGCTCACCGTGTTCAATGCAGATCAGGCAACTGTCCAGCCTGTTCATGAATTCGCGCCTGTTCATGATAACCCTGCCTTTCTCATCGTCCAGATATACTGATCATCATAATATCTGCGCATCAAATCGATCCTTTCACCGATGGTCGGCGCCTGTGTGCGCTGCTCGTTCGTACGCGCGTACGGATCGCTGAACAGCGTGCTGCGCCCGATAAAACGCTTCATGGTCATCCCTTCTTTCCGAATAATATGGAATCCACACTGTCTCTGTATATGTCCCATCCGGCGCGATATTCGCCGAGTCTGCGTCTGCCGCTTTCCGTAATCGCGTAATAGCGCCTGAGCCTGCCGGAAAAGGGCTGGTCGTATGTTGTGAGCAATCCGTCTTTCTGCAGCCTTCTCAAAACCGGATACAACGTCGATTCTGAAATGTCCACAACCTGCTTGATGCTCTGCGTCAGCACATAGCCGTATGCATCTTCCCTGTCGAGAACGGCCAGCACACACGCGTCCAGCAAGGAACTTCCGAGTTGAAACGTCATTGATGCCGCACCTCCCTTCGCTGTATCATATTATATGACGTATAATATTGTATGTCAATAGCAGCCATGCGGTTTATTAGAAAAAACTTTAGCCTGTTGCGCACAAGAATATATAATTCGCCCGAGATGTATGTTAAAATAACAACTAAGTTTAAAAAACTGGGAACATAGGTGGTTTTGCGTTCAACATATGAGAAAAACAAAGATCATTGCTATCGAGGGAATTGACGGTTCCGGTAAAGGCGTGCAGTACAGGATGCTCACGCATTCTCTTGCCGCGCGCGGCTATTCGGTCGCAAACCGCGATTATCCCATGTACGATACGTTTTTTGGCTCCGAAGTGGGCAAGCTTCTGGCCGGCACGGGTTCCGTACCCGCGGATCGGGTGGATGGAAAGAGCATGGCGCTCTGGTTCGCGCTGGATCGTTGGGAAAGCTTCCGCGATTATCGCGATGGAGAGGCGGACTTCCTCGTCATCAACCGCTTCGTCCTCTCCAACGCGGTGTATCAGAGCATCCGGGATGTTGATCTGGATAAGCCGGATATCGTCGATTGGGTGCTGGAGCTGGAATATGAACACTTCGGTTTGCCGCGCCCGGACGTGAACCTCGTTTTTTCCGTCGCGGCCGAAGCCGCCGAAGAGAACGTGCTCAAA
Organism: uncultured Clostridium sp.; assembly: GCA_964550295.1. GTDB lineage: Bacteria > Bacillota > Clostridia > Christensenellales > CAG-138 > Phil1. The sequence continues at coordinate 2,862 of CAZJYV010000172.1, forward strand.
AAAGGCTTTCGCGATTATGTGGGCGATAAGAAGGATGTTTACGAAGCATCGCATTCCATCCAGTTCCGCGCGATGGAAAAGTACTGCGAGATCGCCGCGCGCTTTGCCGATGTGGAGCTGATCCCCTGCATGGCGGATGGCAGATTGATGCCCGTGGAGGATATTGCCGCGCGCGTGCTTGCGGTGCTTCAAAAAAGAAAACTGATTGAAGTTTAAATAGATTGATTATTTTTAAAGGAGAGCGAATATGAGGAGAATCGGCATTTTAACCGGCGGCGGAGATTGCCCGGGACTCAACGCTGTGATTCGCGGCGTTGTCGAAAGCTGCGCGGCGGCGGAGATGGAAGTTTTCGGCTTTTTCGCCGGATGGCGCGGCGTCATCGAGGATGACGGCAAGATGTTGCGGCTGGAGGACGTGGAGGGTCTCCAGACAAAAGGCGGCACGATCCTAGGCAGCTCGCGAACCAACGTCATGAAAATTCCGGACGGGCCCATGCTCGTCAAAGATGCGCTGGAGCATCACGGTCTTGAAGGGCTGGTCGCCATCGGAGGGGATGATACGCTGGGCGTCGCCAATCAGCTTCGCAAACTCGGCTTGAATATGATCGGCGTACCCAAGACGATTGACAACGACCTGTCCTGCACGGACTATACCTTTGGCTTCGATACGGCGGCCAACATCGCCATGCAGGAAATAGACCGCCTGCACACGACCGCGGACGCGCACGCGCGCTGCTTCGTGGTGGAGTGCATGGGCAGACACACGGGTTGGATTGCGCTGCAGGCAGGCCTTGCCGCCAACGCGCACCTCGTCATGATTCCCGAGTTTCCTAAGACGTTCAAAGACGTGTATAACTTCGTGCGCGAGCGCTATGTGCGCGGCGAGCGCTATACCATCATCGCCGTAGCCGAAGGTTTTGAGTTCCTCGACGAAGACGAGGAGAATCTTGGAACGGACGCATTTGGCAACGCGCTGCTCAACCACAGGGAGATCGCCAGGAACCTTGCCGACCGGATTGAAAACGCCATCCACTCGGATGAAACGCTCGGGCGCAAGCGCGGCTATTTTGAGTCCCGCTTCGTGGTGCTCGGACATCTGCAGCGCGGCGGCGCGCCCAGCGCTTTTGACCGTGTGCTCGGCTCGCGCCTTGGCATTA
>CAZJYV010000173.1:0-2558 GCA_964550295.1 uncultured Clostridium sp.
CACCACAAAAATGATCAAACGGATCCATCAGCTTGGATTTCAAGGAGCTTATATAGAAGACACGCTCTCCGAGGGGCTTGAAATCGTTCCGCCGGTCAGCGATGATTTAAGGTACTCAACGAAAAAGGCGATTCATTCCCTGTTCGTTTCCCTTGAAACCAACAGCCTGGCGCACACGAACATCATTTTCAACGAACTGCGTCAGCTTGTGGACGACACAATCGACCAAGTGCTGGCCAACCGCCACGTCATGGCCAACATGATCGATCTGAGGGCTTTTGACGACTACACCTACAGCCACAGCGTCAATGTGTCGATGCTCGCCGCCCTCATCGGAGCCACGATGAAGATGCCCCGCGCCCAGCTTGCCGACCTGACTCTGGGCGCACTGCTGCACGACATCGGTAAGGTGTTCGTGGACAAGGACTTGCTTAACAAGCGTGAAAAGCTTGAACCCATCGAATTTGAAGAGCTCAAACAGCACTCCCAATACGGCTATGAATATCTGCGCAACAACAGCGCGGTTTCGGACAGCGCGAAAACCGTCGCCCTGACGCATCATGAAAAATGCGACGGCAGCGGTTATCCCGGCGGTCTCACGGGCAGCAACATCCCGCTCAACGGACGCGTCGTATGCATCGCGGATATCTATGACGCGCTGACCTCAGACCGACCTTACAGAAAGGCGCTGCTTCCTTCCGACGCGCTCGAATACATCATGGGCGGATACGGAAGCACGTTTGACACAGTTGTGATCGACAACTTCCTGAAGCGAATTTCCCTTTACCCCGTCGGCACCTGCGTGCGGTTGAGCACAGGCGAAAAGGCCATTGTCGTTGAAAATTTTCCATCCTTCGGACGCCAGCCGAAGGTACGCATCATTGAGAACGGAAAGCAGACCGCGACGGAGATCGACCTCGCCCACGACCGCCGCGCAATGTCCGTCACCATCGTGGAGACGCTCAATCTTTAAGTTTCTTTTGCTATTGATTATCGCAAGATTCCGTTCCCGCAAAACAAAACCACCGGTCGAACCGGTGGTTTTGTTCTGTTTTGTTATGTGCGCTTGATTAGCCGGTGTAACCGACGTCGTTGAGGTAGAAGCCGCCTGTCGAGGTGTAAACGATGCCTGTAATATCGCTGCTCCAGCAACGATAGTCATAATCTTTGAGGAGGGGCATGATGGTGCAGTAGTCGAACAGCTTCTGCTGAATCTGGGTGATGATCGCGGTGCGCTCTTCATAATTGACGGTTGCGCGCGCCTGAGCGACCATGGCAAGATAGCCTTCAAGATCGAGGTTGCTGCACGCCGCCGCGATTTCGCTGCGATTGCAGAAGGTATCCACGAGCAGCATCGGCTCGGACCAACCAAGGCCGAGGTAAGCGATGTCAAAGTTGCCGTCGCGGACATCCTGGTTGACGTAGGACCAGTTCTGCGTAACGATGTTCAGCTCGATGCCGATCTCCTTGAGGTCCGCCTGATAGGACTGCGCGCAAACGATCGCGGAATCCGTGTCACGGCAGTCGAAGGTGATGGAGAGCTTTTTGCCGTCCTTGTCCACAAAGCCGTCGCCATCAGTGTCAGCCCAGCCGGACGCGGTCAGCAGCGCTGTGGCTTCCTCGGGATTGTAGCCGTAGTTGGCCTTGTAGTAGTCCACGGCTGCGGGGTCATAATTCAGGCAGTTGTCCTGAATCAGGCAGTAGGTCGCCTTGTAGTAGGCGGTGGAATAAGCGTCAATATTGTCGCGGTTGAGCGCCAGGATCATCGCCTTGCGGACGTTGACGTCGGCGAGGAACTCGTTTTTCGTGTTGAACTCAACATACTTGAGGGATGCGCCGGAGCACGGCACGACCGTCACGCTGTCGTCGTTCTGGAGATCCTCGAGGTAATCGGCCGGTGCGGACGCGAGAATGTCATACTCGCCGCTGACAACGCCGGTGTAATAGGTGAAGTCCTCGCCGCCCATGACGACGCGCAGCGTCGGCACAAGGCACGCGCCCTTGTTCTGAACCAGCGGGTTGTTGGTCGTATAGCCCGGATTGGCCTTGAGAACGGCGTATGCGCCGGGGGAGTACTCGTCAACATAGTAGGGCCCGTAAGGATGGCAGCCCCAGAGGAGTTCTTCATTGGTCATGGTATCAAGCTCGCCCTTGTCGATGACGCCGACGAAGCACTGCATGAAGTTGAACTCCATATCAGCCTGGAACTCGGAAAGATGGATGATCACGTCGCGTCCGCTGACTTCCATAGACGCGATGGTCTGGTAGCCTTCCGCATAGGAGCTGCACGCAAGGCCGTGCTCGATGCTCGCGATGACATCCTCGGGTTCGAGCTGCTCGCCGGTGCTGTAGTACATGCCTTCGGGGAAGGTGAGGGTCCAGGTCAGGCCGTCTTCGCTCCAAACGGAATTGGAGGCGATGCCCGGGATTGCGGAGCCATCGTTTGCCTTATTCAGGATGCTGTCGGCATAGATGCACTGCATGTCGTTCCAAGAATCGCACTGGAACATATCCACGCCATCCCATTCGCTGTCCACGATCACAAGCTGTTCGGGGAC
>CAZJYV010000173.1:2568-3992 GCA_964550295.1 uncultured Clostridium sp.
ATATCAGTTACAGTAGCGTTGCTGATTCAGGCGCTGCTGTTCGGGGACGGCGGCGGCAGGATCTTCCGTTGCGGCTACAGTTTCGGTGGGCTCGGTCACGCCGGTTGTTTCCTCCGGATTTGTAGCAGGGTTCTGACCGCAAGCTGCGGCGATGCCCACTACGAGCGCGAGCACGAGCAGCAGGGCTAGGATTTTACGCTGCATGTTGTTTCCTCCTGTAATGATAGTTTTTATCCACACGCCTTATCCGGCATTGGGATCGTATTGATTGGCCGCCTCTTGCGCGAGATGGCAGCTCACCTGATGGTCGGCCGCGACCGGACGCATACGGGGTTCTTCCTGCGCGCACCGCTCGTCTGCAAACGGACAGCGGGGATGAAAATGACAACCGCTCGGCAGGTTAATGAGACTGCCGGGATCCCCCTTCATAATATATTTCTGCCTGTCGCGCTGATGCGGGTTGAGGATCGGAGAAGCTGCCATTAGCGCCTGCGTATACGGGTGCGTGGGGTTGGAACACATCGTTTCCGTAGGGCCGCACTCAACCAGATTGCCCAGGTACATGACCGCCACGCGGTCGCTGATGTAGCGGATCACGTTCAGGTCGTGCGTGATGACAAGATAAGTAAGCTGGTGTTTCTCCTGCAGCTCGAGCAGCAGGTTGAGGATCTGCGCCTGAACGGATACGTCCAACGCGGAAGTCGGTTCATCGAGCACCATGATCTTGGGGCCGATGGCGAGGGCGCGCGCGATGGCGATGCGCTGCAACTGACCGCCGGAGAGCTGGTGGGGGTAGCTGTAAAGGTAACGGTCGTCCATCTTGACGGTGCGCAGGGTTTCCAGCGCTTTTTTCTTCGCTTCCGCCTTGGACATACCGTGCAGCACCAGCGGGCGCATGATGGAACTTTCCACCGTTTCGCGCGGGTTCAGGTTGGATGCGGGGTCCTGGAAAACGACCGCGATTTCTGAGCGAAGCAGCTTCTTTTGTGCGCGGGTCGCCTTTGTCATATCAATGTCGTTCAAAAGTACCGTGCCGCCCGTGGGATTTGTCAGGTTGAGGATCACGCGGGCCAGCGTGGTTTTTCCGCTGCCGGACTCGCCTGCAAGACCCATGATCTCGCCCTTATTGATGGTGAGGTTGACGTCGTTCACGGCCTTAGCCGTGCGCTTGCCCTTCGTGAAGAAGCCGTTATCAACCGAAAAGAATTTGTTCAAATGGCTGATCCGGATGACCGGTGTTTGCTGTTCCATCATTTCACCTCCTGCGCGAAATGGCAGCGATAGCTGTGCGTGGCGCTCAGCTGCACGATCTCAGGATCGGTATTCGCGCAGAGTTCGCGCGCATACGGGCAGCGATTGTGGAAGCGGCAGCCCGGCTTGCTGTCCGTCAGGCGGGGAACCGTGCCCTCGATGGTCTGCAGCCT
>CAZJYV010000174.1:0-3972 GCA_964550295.1 uncultured Clostridium sp.
GCCTGAACGTTAATATCGATGCGCCTGCTGCCGCCGCTGTATTTCACCGCGTTTTCCACAAGATTCATAAGCACCTGCATAATGAGCGTGGCATCCATATCGACCAGCAGCATGTTCTCGGGTGTGGAGGCCTTGATTGTTCTGTCAGGAAAGCGCTTCGCGCAGCGCGCGACAACCTCCGCGATGACCTCTTCCACAACTTCCGGATATTTTTTAAGCGCCAGCAATCCATGATCGATCCGCGTGACGGACAGGAGATTTTCAACCATATGGCAGAGCCACTCTGCCTCTTCGTGGATGTTGGAAAGAAGCCCTTCGCGATCTTGGGACGGGATTCGCTCACCGGACTGTATCAGCGTTGAACATGCGCTCATGATGCCCGTGAGGGGGGAGCGTATGTCGTGTGATATCGCCCGCAAAAAATCCGAACGAACGCGCTCACGTTCGTTTTCAAGGAGGATGTTCTGTTGCCTGTCAGCCAGCATTTGCCGTTCGATGGCGCTGGAGAATTGCTTAATCAGATTCTCCAGTTCGGTATTCATTTCCTTATCTATCTGGTCCTGATCACCGAACAGCACGGACAGAACGACCGCCGTGTCGCCGTTTGGTTTCAGCGGAATATGCATAAAGGGGGAGTAGGCGCATAAGGCGGAAAATCGCCCACTCGCAGAGCCTGTCCGAAAAGCCTGCGCTGAGGCTTCAAACTCGGATTCGTAATAAATCAGGCCTGGTGGATTGCATTTTTTAGCAACGATCTGCCCATCATTCGTGCAGGTAAAAATAATGGATGACTTTCCGTACAGCTCGCGGATTGCATCAAGCATCGTCGCGTAAATGTGATCCATGCCGCGCACGGTTAAAAGGGTGTTGATCGCGAGCTGATAGACGATATTTCGGTCCGTCCTGACGGTTGAATAATATTCCTGTTGCTGGATGCTGGTAATCATCCGCATCATTAGTCCGATAAAAACAACGGTGCTCAGGAGCATAAAAACCGCGTTGCCGATTTTTTGATTCGCTATTGCAGGTTCGATGAGCAGGATGATAATGGTCTGCAGCACGGTTATGCCCGCAGTCCCAAGTGTCAGATAATAATCCTTTGTGACAGTTGAAACGACAAATATTGAAATAACAGCCGCAATGAGTGAAAGGTGGGGGCTTTTAAATAATGCGAGGAAAATGCAGCAGCCGATCGCGTTGGCCAATACGACAGCAGCAACAACGATTCTGCTGTTGTCTTTGAAAATCCATTTGACTAATCCATATATTTTGTGATATAGATTCAACGATACCCTCCGGCTCTCTCTGGTCACTTGGCTGTGCATATTATACCTTAACTAAATAAAAAGTCAAAATAGCAGGCAATGCATCCCGTTAAGAACTCGTTAAAAATGTGCTCTTGCGGGCGTAAGCGGTGAAATGTTCCGACGGATAAATCCGATTTTCATGCTGGCGGCAGAAGAATCTGCATGAAACAACGCCGCCCGTTTATAATAGATCCCCGGCATTTGATCAACAGCGACGCAACCTCGAGAGGAGAATCTGATGGCGAACGTAAAATGGACCGCTGTACTTTTGTGCGTTTTTTTAGTCGCGTCCATCTTCTGCGCCTGCGATGGAAGCGCAAACAATGCGACTTCGCCGGGCGAAAATCAGGAAGGAATCGATCATGCGGGCGCCGCGGATGCGTTTGTTCCCAGCGGTGAAACCGAGCTGACTTATTTAATCAATGCCGAAGTTACGGATTGGAATTATCTGACGACGACCAGCAACACGCCAGCCATGTATATCGATTCCCTGGTTGAGTACGATTATCTGGGCATCTGTCAGCCCTGCCTTGCGCAAAGCTGGGAACGATCCGAAGATGGACTTACATGGACGTTCCACATCCGTCAAGGCGTACAGTGGATGACCTATGACCAGCGTGAGTATACAGAAACCACCGCACAGGACTGGGTGACCTCTGCCGAATATATCCTGAACGCAGCGAACGGCTCACGCCTATCCGATATGCTCTTTATGATTCAGGGGGCTGAGGCATATTACGATGCGACCGCCCAGGGCCTGCCGGCTGATTTCTCAACGGTCGGCGTGAAAGCGCTCAGTCGATATACGCTTCAATATACACTTAACGCACCCTTGACCTATTTTTTATCCTCGCTGACCTATAAGTGCTTTTTTCCGGCAAACGCGCAGTTCATGCAAACGTGCGGAGATATGTTTTCAACCGATAATCAAACCATGCTCTACAACGGCGAGTTCATTATGACTGAGTATGAACCGCAGGGCAGGATTGTTTCCCTCCTCAACCCGACATATTGGGATATGGAGGATATGCACATCACGAAGATCACCATGATTTATAATGCAGAGGCCGACACGGTTGCGCCCGAGATGTTCCTGCGCGGCGAGGTCAATTATATGGAGATTCCCTCTGAGCAATTGTCCGAATGGCTGAATAATCCGGAAAAAGCAAAGTATATCCGCCCGTGCCGTCCAAGCTTTTACTCTTTTTATTACATGTTCAACTTCTATCCGAATTTCGATAAAAAATATGATCCCGAAAACTGGAAGATCGCCGTCAATAACATCAATTTCCGCAAATCTATCTATTGCGCATTTGATAAAGTCGCGGCGATCATGACATACGATGCTTATAACGCCCAAGCGCATGTGTTGAACACCATCACACCGGCTGACTTTGTTTCCGTGGACGGCGTCGATTATACACAGCTCGATGCCCTGAAGGATCTGACCGAAAGCGACACCTATGATCTTGCGCAGGCGCTTACCTATAAGCAACAGGCCATTGAAGAGTTGACCGCAGCCGGATGTACGTTCCCGATTAAAATATTCATGCCTTACGATGCGGCTTCAACCCAGCAAGCCGCACGGGCGCAGGTGATTGAGCAGCAGTGGGAGCGGGATTTGGGAAAAGGTTATATCGACGTTATCCTAGAAGCATATGCGGACACAGACTATACGAACAACACCATGCGTTCCGGGAACTATTGCATTATGCCGTCCATGTGGATGGCGGACTATCTGGATCCGTTATCCTATACGGACCCGTTCACCATCGTGCAAAACCGGACAAACTTTATCTATATGGCGGACGGCTACAGCAAGGTTTCGGACACGTATGTATACGGTTCCAAACAGGGTAAGGATAGAAAATACTATTATGATATCATCTACGATTCGATGGTAGAAGCAGCCGCGAACGAATATAAGGATCTTTCCAGACGCTATAACGAGCAGGCTGAGTGCGAGCGCTGGCTGATCGATCAGTGTCTTGTGATGCCGTATATGCGCGGCGGAACAGGATACGTGGCCTCCTCGCTGCTGCCGTTTGAATCGCAATATGCAGCCTTTGGCGCTTCTGACGGAAGGTATAAATATATGTACATCTATACGCAAGGGATTGACACAGAGGAGTATTACAAGCAATACGAAATCTGGCAGCAGGAGAGGACAGATAAGATTGCGGGGCTCAACGCGCAAGGTCTTGTGGCAGGGGTTGATTACTGAAGCGGCTTGCGCGAGCAAGCATCGCAATTCAAAGAACATTGAAGCGAGGATAACTGCGTTTGGAACTGATGAAATATATTCTGGGCAGGATAGGGCGTTCTATGTTGTCGCTGGTGATCCTATTGGTGATCTGCTTCTTTCTGATGCGTCTGATGCCCGTTGAAGGGTACTATGGCGATCGATCTGACAAACTCAGCCAGGAGCAAAAGGATGCGGTTCTCGCCAGTCTGGGCCTCCTGGATCCGATACCGGTGCAGTTTGTAAAATACTGCACAGGTCTGATCAAACTCGATTTTGGGAAATCCATCAGCTATTACACCGGAAAACCGGTCTGGTCGATCATTCAGCCGAAGATTGCAACATCGGTCCGATTCGGCATTGCCTCGTTGATTCTCTCTCTTTTGTCCGGGGTGAGCCTTGGCGTACTCATGACGCATTATA
>CAZJYV010000175.1:0-1935 GCA_964550295.1 uncultured Clostridium sp.
CGCGCGCCCATTTCGGCTACAAACACCTCATGCGCGTCCTTTAATTGCTCGCGGATCACGCGCGTAACGCCCATGGGCGTGTTGTAGCTGCCCGGCGTGATGAGCACGTCGTATTTTTTACTGAGCATGGATTCGAGCGCGTATTTCGTGCCTGTCTTGCCAAAACTGCCCGTTATGCCGATTTTTACGAGATGCTCGCGCGCAGCGAGTTTCTTTTTTGCGTCGTTAAAATACCAGCGCTTGATGCCTTCCTCAAGCGGGTAGAGAATGCCGTATACGAACAGCACGAACAGCGGCAGCAGTGCGCCCGGTGCGTAACGCACGAGATACGGCCAGACATACGTCCACCAGTCGTTGCCGATGAGCCAACCGTCGATGCGCGCGAAGAACAATACGCCAAAGAAGAACGCAAGCACAAGCTCCGCGACGAGAAAGCGGATCACCCTGCCCGTAAAGACGAGGGGCTTTACGCGTTTCTTTTTTGTATAGCCGTAATAAAGCATGGCCAGAAGCGCGATGTAAATGAAATCCGCCGCGTGGAAGCAGACGGTCGCGAACACGCTGCCCGCGCCGCCGAGGAAGGGCGCGCTCAGGCGCAGCAGCAGCGCGGCGCCGCCCACGAAAAGATATGGGACAAAGTCCGAACCGATGTGCTTTCCGAGCCACTTCAGGTACATCCTGCCCTGGTAGCTTTCCAGCTGCATGATATGGACGAGCGGGAGCGAAGCCGCCGCGACAGCGGCTCCCATGAACGCGCACAGCATAAGCTGCAGAATATTCTCAAGCATCAACGCACCTCATTGTTTGAAATATGCCCGCATCACGGCGCAGAATTGGTTATATCGATCCGCGTAGGAAAAATGACCTGCTCCCTCGAGCACCGCAAGGCCTGCGTTTGGAATTCTGGCCTCCATGATCTTCGCCATGTACATGGGTGTATAATCATCCCGATCTCCCCAGACGAGCAGCGTGTCATTCCGAATCCGCGCAAGCGCATCCGTCAGATCGAGATTAACTACGTTCACAAAGGTTTTGCGCATCACGTCGCTCTTGAGCGCACGGTAATCCGCGCTTCCGGCATTTTTCTGTCTGTCGCCCAAGTGAAGCGCCCGTTCGATCGGCCCGCTCCTGGCAATCGCTTTTCCGAGCTTGTAAGCATATACCTTCAGGTAATACTTCAGCCCGCGTTTCGGGCGCACGCCCGCCGCATCCACAAGCACGAGCCTGTTGAACAGCCCCGGTTCCTCGCTTGCAAGAAGAATCGTCACCCGCCCGCCGAAGGAATGGCAGATCACGTCGCACCCTTCCAACTGCAACCTGCGAATGAACGCACGCGTGACTTTCGCATACTCGGGCACGCCCCACGGCTCGTTTGGCTCGTCGCTCTTGCCGAAGCCGGGAAAGTCCAACATCACGGCCTCGCGTCCGAGCGCCGTCACACATCGCGCAATCGGCCTCACAGCTTCGATGGAGGCGCCCCATCCGTGCAGGATGAGCACAGGTTTGCCTGAACCCTCGCGCTCATATTCGATTCCGATGCCGTCGATCTGTTCGCGCATGACGCCGCTCAATCCTTTCGTTTAAGGGAGCGGAAGCGTTCCACATAGCCTTCCTTATTCTCCTGCCGCGTACGTGCAAACGCCATCGCGCCCGCCGGCACATCCCGGTTGATGGTGGAACCGGCCGCGGTATACGCGTCATCCCCCACGGTAACAGGAGCCACAAGGTTTGTCTGGCAGCCGAGGAACACATCATTTCCGACGGTTGTGCGGTGCTTACGGATTCCGTCGTAGTTGACGAACACGCAGCCGCAGCCGACGTTGACGCGCGCGCCCACATCCGCATCGCCGATATAGGACAGGTGGGGCAGTTTGGTTCCCCGCCCGATGTTCGAATTTTTAACCTCCACAAAATCGCCCACTTTGCAGTCGTCCG
>CAZJYV010000175.1:1945-3959 GCA_964550295.1 uncultured Clostridium sp.
GTGCCGGGGCGCAGGTTCACGAACGGCCCGATCTTTACGCCGTCTCCGACGGCGGTTTCGTTCGCAACCACATAATGAAGCTCGCAGGTACGGCCAATTTTTGTATCATTGAGTGTGCAGCCGTTTTTTATGACGCTATCTTCGCCGATTTCAGTTTCGCCGGACAGGATCACGGAAGGTCCGATTTCCGCGTCCCTGCCGATGACCACATCCGGCCCGATGCGGACGGAAGCAGGATCGATGATGGTAACGCCGTTGCGTAAGTGTGTATCCAAGATGCGCGCGTTCATGACCCCCTCGCACAAGGCAAGCGAGGCGCGATCGACCGCCGCCGCACAGTTGCACGGCTCCGCAAGCAGCGCCTGTACGCACACGCCCATCTCCGAAAGCGCATCAATAAGCTCCTCAACGGACGCACAGCCGCAGCAGGTATCAAGCACTTTTTTAATTGCCCAGTCCGCAAAGCACCACGCACCCGCGCTGACCACACAATCGCAGCTTTCGTCGGAGTAAACGAGGGTCGCCGCGCCTTCGCGCGAGGCGGCCTCAACGAGCGCCTGATAATATTCAGACTGAAGCAGAGGCAGATTCGCGTGGGCAACGAGCACAAGGCCGCTGAAATCAGGCGCCTGCGCAAGCGCCCGCCTGAGCGCATCCGCCGTGCCGACGGGGTTTTCCTGCGTCGCAAAGCGCGCGATGCCGCCGAGCGCGCGCTCGATCTCGCGCCCTGACCCCTGAACGACGACAGGGGGATTCTCACAGCATGGCAAAACGGCCCTGATCGACCATTCGACAAGGCTCAGACCACATACGCGCTTGAGCGCGGCCGGGGATGAGGAATTCATCCTCTTGCCGTCGCCTGCGGCAAGTATCACAGCAAAATCAGCCTTCATACATTCCTCCGCACATGCAGTATTTTATGTTCGCTCACCGAGCGTGTCAAGCCGCATCAGCATTGCATACAAGTATATTTCGCGACGATGCCGCGTAATACAGCGTAAATCACGGTTGCCGCCGGCGGCCTGATCCTTCATTATCCTTTATATGACACATAATCTTCATTTGCATAATAACGCGAATAACGGTATAATGTCATGCAAATAAACGATTAACAGTTTACCGGAGGTCGCGTTGTTCGATATATTCCCCCTTGTCATTCTAATCATGCTCCTGATCGCGTGCGCCGCGCTTTGCCTACGCGCCTCACGAAAGGGCGAAGGCGCTTTCGGCATGTTCTATGTCGCCCTTTTTATGTTGGCCGTATACATCGCATTCGTGCTGAAGTTTGGGAACACCCCTCAGGCGGTCGACGCGTTTGTTCCGTTCTATAAAATGCTTGCCCTGCGGGAATATGGCTACGCGTCCATATTGCGCGACCTTCTTTCTTACGCAGCACCCTTCCTTCTCACAGGCTTGCTGATCATCCCGGCGTTTCCGCAGGCCGGTCTTACCTGGGCGTTTGTCGCGGGCATATTCGCTTCTCTGCTGTTCAACGTGTATCCTCTTTTCAATGGCATGTCTTTTGTCACCGATGAATATGTATATGCAGGCCTCGGCTGCGCGACAGGCGCTTCCGTTTACAATATTTTAGCCAGCTGGCTTAAAAAGCGTCTGCCGCTCGAAAAACTCAGGCTGCCTGTGCCGCTGCACAAACGTTATCTCAAATCGCTGGTTCTTTTCACCGTGATGTATCTTGGTATCGCGCTTGTGATGGTCTTTGATTTCGGCGAGCCTTACGCGCCCATCCAGTTCTTTGACAGCGACACGCCGCTTCCGGCGGATATCGCGCTCGACTGCACGCTTTCCGATGAAACCGGGCGCGCGAATATTTATATCCCTTCCACGGCTTCTCCCTCCGATCAAGCCGCCGAACTCGCGCAACATCTGAGCATTGCGGGCGATGCGCTCTATCAGGACGGCACGTATGTCGCGCAGGACGCATATTCAAAGCTCACGCTCACCGAGAGCGGAAGCTGGGTGTATGAATTCTCCGGGGATGTCGAGGGTGAGCTGC
>CAZJYV010000176.1:0-3884 GCA_964550295.1 uncultured Clostridium sp.
GGTGCCCTGCAACAGCCAATCCGCGCCGCCGAGCTTCTTGGCTTCCTCCTCAAATACGCGGATGAACTCCTCGCCGATGATCTTCCTTTTACGCTCCGGCTCCGTGACGCCCGCAAGCCTGCCGAGAAAACGCTTTTTCGCGTCCACGGCGATGATGTTGAGGTTCAGCTTGTCGCGGTAAAAGGCGATAACTTCCTGCGCCTCGTTGTGACGAAGCAAACCATGATCGACGAAAATGCAGGTGAGCCGCTCGCCGATGGCGCGATGCACGAGCACAGAGGCGACCGAGGAATCCACGCCGCCCGAAAGCGCGCCCAGCACGCGGCCGTTCCCGACCTGAACGCGCACCTGTTCAATCAGAGCATCGGCGAGACCCGCAGGCGTATAGTCGCAGGCAAGGCCGCAAATGTTCTTCAAAAAATTCGTGAAAATCAAATTGCCTTTGGGCGTGTGGGCGACCTCCGCGTGGAACTGGATGCCGTACAGTTTTTTTGCGTCGTCCGCGAACGCCGCCACGGGGCAAGCGTCCGTCGATGCGATGGCAGCGAAGCCCAGGGGGCAGGCGGATACGGAATCGTTGTGGTTCATCCAAACGATGCCGGAATCAAGCCCGCCGAGCAGCGGATGCTGTTCCATGCGGATTGCCGTTCTGCCGTACTCGCGCACGTCTGCGGCCTGTATTGTGCCGCCCATGACCTTGGCAATATACTGCATGCCGTAGCAGATGCCCAGCACCGGCACGCCGAGGGAGAACACCGCCTCGTCACACACTTTGGCATCCGGCGCATACACGCTGTCCGGCCCGCCCGTCAGGATGACGCAGGAAAGCGCTTCCCCTTTGATTTTTTCAATCGACGCCGTGTGCGGCAAAAGCTCGCTGTAAACACCCGCCTCGCGCACGCGTCGTGCGATGAGCTGGTTGTACTGTCCGCCGAAGTCGAGGACGACCACCCGTTCCATTATGCGTTCTCCTCCCGGAATACAAAGCCGTTTTCATCCGCGCGCTCGATGATGGCGAGGGAATGCAGGTTCGCTCCGTTTTCGCGCAGCCTTGTCCCGCCCGGCTGAAAGCCTTTTTCGATCGCAACGCCTATCCCGATCAATTGTGCGCCGGCCTGCTCGATAATATCCACAAGCCCGCGCAGCGCCTCGCCGTTGGCGAGAAAATCATCGACAATGAGCACCTTGTCCTGGGGTCCGAGCCATTGGCGGCTCATGATCAGCGTCACTTTTTTCTTGTAGGTATACGAATAGATGTCGCTGTGGTAGAGGCCGCCCTCGATGTTGTCGCTTTTGGCCTTTTTGGCGAAGATCATCGGCACGCCGAACTCCTCCGCGCAGACGGATGCCAGCGCGATGCCGGAGGCCTCCACGGTCAGCACGGCAGTCAGGCCGGTTAAATCAAAAAGGCGTCCGAATTCTTTTGCCATACCGCGCATGAGCTTCATGTCCACGCGATGATTGAGAAATCCGTCCACCTTGATGATGTTGCCCGGGAGCACGCGCCCCTCGGTTTTTATGCGTTCCTGCAAGACATTCATAAGAATCTATCTCCAATCCAAAATAATACACCATTATATGATGACATTCATCAATACCATAGAGGGTATACCAAAATCGCCCCCGAATCAAGGGGATTCGGGGACTAAATCTTTTTGCGGCAGGAACAATTTTTTGCTTGTTTCACGTTAACGCAGCGCGCGAAAAAATCCGCTTCGCCACATCCGCTATGGTGATCGCCTCGAGCTCATGCGCGCAGCATGCGTTGAGGCGATCATAAATTTCATCCAGCGCGGCGGCCATGCCGGAGGATACGAGGCAATCCGGTTCCTCGCCGCCCGGACGCCAGGTGGGCGCGACACACTTTTCATCCAGCGCGCCCAGGATTTGAGCAAGCCGGGTATCGCCGCCGCCGGCAGGACTTCGGTAGCCCCCGTCGATCTTGCCTTCCCGGGCTTCAACCAAACCGGCCTTTCGCAGCTTTGCCATGACCTTGCGTACGCGCACGGGATTCGTGCAGATGTTCCACGCGAGCGTGTCGCTCGAAAGCGTGTCCTGCCGGTGGTATAGAAACACCAGCGCGTGTACCGCCACAGCGAAATCCCCGTTCATCCTTCCATCCCCCTATCCATTCGCTTTATCGATCCGTTGATCGGCTTATGCCCTATACGGCATTCGCCTGGAAGAGCGCGCGGGGGCGCTCTTCCGAAAAACGATGCCGCTTAACCCAGTTTTTCTTCGATGATTTTCGCCCACTGCGCCTTGCTCTTCGAGCCGACGTAGGCGGAGCCGATGATCTCCCCGTCGCTGTTCACGAACACGGTCGTGGGCACGGAAGAAACCTTGTTCAGATACTTGCTGAACATCGAGGATGAGGGAATGATGTGCGTGTAATCCGCGCCTGTGCTGCTGATGACGCTTTTGGCGTCCGAAAGGGCGGAATCATCCACGTTGCCGCTGCTGTCCGAGGCATCCAGTATGATGCCCACAACCCGGAAGCCTTGGCTCCTGTATGTGTCGTTCAGCGCGGCGAGGTCGGGCATTTCGTCCGCACACGGCCCGCAGTAAGAAGCCCAGATGTTGACCATGGTTACGTCATAGTCTGAAAAGATGCTGTTGGTTACCGTGTTGCCCTTCACATCCTTGGCGCTGAAGTTTCCGAAAAGCGGATTTGCAGCCTTCGCTGTCGCGGTCGGTTTTGCGGTAGGCGAAGCGGTCGGCTTAACAGTCGCGGTCGGCTTAACCGTCGCTGTTGCGGTGGGTTTAACCGTCGCTGTTGCGGTCGGCTTAACCGTTGCCGCTGCTGTCACAGTGGGCTTAACAGTCGCGGTTGCTTTTGCGGTCGCAGCCGGCGCAGCGGTCACCGTGCCGCCGGTGGATTGCGCGGTTTCCTGCGCAGGCGTGGGTTCCCCCGTGACGGGCGCGGCCGACGCTTCGGTTGAAGCCTGCGTGGCAGCGGCGGTTTCGTCGGGGGCGGTGATGATATCCGCCGGTGCCGGATCAATCGCGGCGTTTCCCGCACACCCGGCAAGCGTCAGCATTATCGCAAGCAATGCCGCAACGATGATGTTGCGCATCCGAATGAACGTTTTAACTTTGTCTGTCGTCTTCATCGATTGTACCTCCAAACAGTTTTGATACTGTATTTATAACCGTTACAGTTGGAGGCGTCAACCTGTGTATCTTTGGTTGAATTACCAATGTTCTATTTGCCAGCTTGCCAAAAACACAGTCCATGCTTGCTTTTTTTGAAACCGCGCGCCATGTTTTGCGGGCAGCTGTCACGCTTTGTTAACGGATACGCGCCATTTGTGACACGACGCATACAGCCGTTATTGCGAATTTTGTCTTTATTTCAAAGATCAACCAAGCATATCGTCGATGATCGCAGTCCAATCCGCCTTGCTCCGTGAGCCGACGTAGGCTGCGCCGATGATCTCCCCGTCGCTGTTCACGAACACGGTCGTCGGCACGGAGGAAATGTTTTTGAGGTACGCGCCGAACATCGCGGCGGATGGGATGATGTGCGTATAATCCGCGCCGGTGCTTCCGATGATGTCCATCGCCGCGGCCAGAGTTGCCTCGTCCACGTTGCCCTTGGCGTCCGTTGCATCCAATATAATGCCAACGATCCGGAAGCCGCGCTCCTGATACTCGTCGTTCAGTTCCGCAAGGTCCGGCATTTCATCCACGCATGGGCCGCAGAAGGAAGCCCAAATGTTCACCATCGTCACCTCGCTGCCCGCGAAGATGTCGTTGGTCACGTCGTTGCCTTCGGTATCCGCCGCTTTGAAGTCGCCGAATAGCGGATTGGTCGAAGTTTCTCCTCCGCCTGCCGTCTGCGTTTCCTCCGGGGCAACCGCGCCGTTCCCCGCGCACCCGGC
>CAZJYV010000177.1:0-3880 GCA_964550295.1 uncultured Clostridium sp.
ATGAGACGCTTGATATTCATGGAGGTCTCGCGCCTGAGATCGCCCTCCACCTTCACGTTGTGGTCGATATACTCGCGCAGTTTCGTGATGTCCGCCTCGCTCAGATCCCTCACGCGAACGTCGGGATCGACGCCCGTTGATTGAAGGATATCCGCAGCGGTTTTGCGGCCGATGCCGAAGATATAAGTCAAGCCAATCTCGACTCGCTTGTCTCTGGGCAGGTCCACGCCGGAAATACGTGCCATATTAGTTCTCCTTACTCAATATTGTCGCTCTTGTCTCCCCGCCGGGATCCGCGCTTGGCGCGGCAGCCGCACCGGCGGGCGGTTTCCTCTATTAGAAGCCTGCTGCGCACTGCTGCAGAAGCGGGTTTCTAATATGTCCGACGGCCTTCACCGTCTGACGGAGCCCGGGAAAATCAGGCTCGAAACGTGCCTTGGGCTCATATGAAGCCCAATCCGTCATTTTCAGCGGCATGACGGTTTTCGCAGGTTTGGCTTGCGCTCAGCCCTGCCTCTGCTTGTGCTTGGGATCTTCGCAGATAACCATGACGCGGCCTTTGCGTCTGATGATCTTGCATTTGTCACAAATGCACTTCACGCTCGATCTTACCTTCATTTTTTTAAGCCTCCCTTAATTCTTTGCGCGCCACGTTATGCGGCCACGCGTCAGGTCATACGGGGACATCTCCACCGTGACCCTGTCACCCGGCAATATCCGGATGTAATTCATCCGCAGCTTGCCGGAAATGTGCGCTAAAATCTTGTGCCCGTTCTCGAGTTTCACTTCGAACATCGCGTTTGGGAACGAATCCGTAACAATGCCTTCGATCTCGATCACATCTGACTTGGACAAGCTATCCCTCCTTTATGTTCATGGTCGAGCGCCTTGCGAAGCGCTGCGTCCGCGGTGCCGCCAGTCTGAGCGAGTATCGCCTCGATGTCGGCTACCTTTGCCCTCTCAAAGGCAAGGTGCATGAGCTTTTTCTTCTTGGGCTTGGCGATCCGGTGGGTTTCCCCATCGGCGATGAGCACATGGGCGTCATCCGCCCTGCCCACGACCGCGAACCGGCGACCCTTGTCGCGCCCGGCTTTAGAAAGCGCAATTCTTCCCAGATATTCCTCCATCACCTTCACCTCAAAGCGTGAGAATGTCCGCTTCGCCTTGGGTTATGGCGATGGTATTCTCGTAATGTGCGCTCAGGCTGCCATCCGATGTGACGACCGTCCACCCGTTCGTTTCCTCGTAGACCTGCCATCCGCCCGCGTTGATCATCGGTTCCACAGCGATCGTCATGCCCGGTTCCAGCCGAATGCCGCGGCCGATCTTCGGATCCGTAAAGTTCGGGACCTCGGGCGGTTCGTGCATTTGCCTGCCGATGCCATGACCGACCAAGTCGCGAACGACGCCGTAGCCATGCTTTGCCGCATGCGTTTCCACCGCGCGCGCGATATCCGAAAGGTGGTTGCCCGCCTTCGCCTCTGCGATGCCGAGGAAGAAACACTCCCTGGTGACTTCGACGAGTTTTCGCGCCTCTGCGGTGACTTCGCCCACGAAGAATGTCCGCGCAGCATCCCCATGATAGCCGTCCTTGACGGCGCCGACGTCTACGCTGATGATATCCCCTTCCCGGAGCTTGTAACCATCCGGTATGCCGTGCACGACCTGTTTGTTCACGCTCGTGCAAATGCTGTTCGGATAGCCGTTATATCCGAGGAAGGACGCCTTTGCGCCGCGGCTCGCGATCAGATCCGCTGCAATCCGGTCCAGCTCAAGCGTCGTCACACCCGCCCTGACATGCTGTTCGAGGAGCAAAAGCGCATCCCGCACAATGGCTCCCGCTGCACGCATCTTTTCGATTTCCGCGGCGGTTTTTATGGTGACTCTGCTCATCACAGTCCCTCCAGCAAACGGTCGATCCCTTCCTGAACGTGATCGGGCGTACCCGACGCGTCCACCGTGCGGAGCATGCCAAGCTTTTCGTAAAACTCGATGAGCGGCTTGGTCTTGCGCTCGTACACATCAATGCGGTTCTGAACCGTTTCCGGTTTGTCGTCATCCCGGATGTAAAGGCTTGCGCCGCACTTGCCGCACTGCTCCTTCTCGTAAGTCGAGGTATGGAAGCTTGCGCCGCATCCGGCGCACATACGCCTTCCGCCGATGCGCTTGACGATGATGTTCGCCGGCACATCCAGATTGATGACCATGTCGATGTTGGCAATCGCCTTGAGCGCCTCAGCCTGGGCAATCGTTCTGGGGAATCCGTCGAACAGGTAGCCCTGCTCGCAGTCCTTCTGCCCGATGCGCGCCGCAATCATGCCCAAGATGACGTCGTCCGGCACCAGCTCGCCGCGTTCGACGAACGCTTTGGCTTCAAGGCCAAGCTTAGTGCCTTCCCGCATTTCCTGGCGGAGCATATCGCCTGTAGAAATATGCGCAACGCCGTACCTGCGGCTTGTTATTGCCGCCTGGGTGCCTTTACCGGCACCCGGCGGTCCCAGAAAAATCAGTTTCATCGCGCGCATCGCCTCAACCGAGGAAGCCCTTGTAATGGCGCATGAGCATCATGGATTCGAGCTGCGAACTCGTTTCGAGCGCAACGCTGACCATAATCAGGATGCTCGTGGGGCCAAAGGACGTCGTCAGGTCGAACGCGCCGAGCGTTACGGTCGGAACGACCGCGAGAACCATCAGATATACGGCTCCGAAAAGCGTCAGCCTGTTGCAGATCTTCTGGAGGTATTCCCCTGTCGGCCTGCCGGGACGGATACCCGGGATAAAGCCGCCGTTCTGCTGCAGGTTTTTGCTGATCTCTACGGGGTTGAAGGAGATCGTGGTGTAGAAATATGCGAAGCCGAGTATGAGCAGCGAATAAATCACATAATAGACGATAGGCCCGATGATGTAATCCGAGCTCGCGCTCATGTAGTTCGTGTAGAACGTGTAGAAACCGCTGTCCGGCCAGAACTGGCCGACCATTGCGGGGAACTGCATGATCGTCATGGCGAAAATCAGCGGCATGACGCCGTTTGCGTTCGCCTTGAGGGGGATATGCGTGCTCTGCCCGCCGTAAAGCTTCCTGCCCACAACACGCTTGGCGTACTGGACGGGAATGCGGCGTTCGGAACGTTCGATGAACGTAACACCGGTCACCATCACGAGTACGATCAGAAGCATCAGCGGGATGACCCACCACCTGAGCTGACCATTGATCACGTTCCTGATGTAACCTTCAACCGTTGTCGGAACGCGCGCGCAGATCGAAGCGAAAATGATGATCGAAACGCCGTTGCCGACGCCTTTCTCCGTGATCATTTCGCCCATCCATACGAGGAACGCTGTGCCCGCGGTGCAGACGAGGCCGATGGTGATATAGGTCAGGATGCTGTCATTAATCAGCACATCGACGCCGGCTCTGCTGTTCTGAAGCCCGGCAATGATGCCGATGCTCTGCACGAGCGCAAGGCCGATACCGACATAGCGGGAGATCTTCTCCATCTTCTTGCGGCCGTCCTCTTCCTTGGAGAGCCTCTCCAAGGCGGGGATAGCGATGGTCAGGAGCTGGATGATGATCGAACCTGTGATATAAGGCGAAATGCCCATGGCGAAAATTGAGAAGTCGCCGAAGGCACCGCCGGAGAGCAGGTTGAGGAAGCTGAGCATGTCGTAGGTGTCGGCGTATTGGGCGATGGCCGAAGCGTTGACGCCGGGCACCGCGATAAAAGAGCCGAAACGGTAGATCAGCAGCAGAAGAAGCGTAAAGAGCATCTTCGTGCGTACGTCCTTAACCTTCCAGGCGTTGATCAGTGTTCTGAACATCAGACTACCTCAACAGTTCCGCCCGCGGCCTCGATGGCTTTTTGGGCTGTCTCGGAGAATT
>CAZJYV010000178.1:0-2107 GCA_964550295.1 uncultured Clostridium sp.
CCTCGTCGCGCGGACTGGTGAAGGGATGGTGCATCGCCATAAAGCGCTGTTCCTCCTCATCCCACTCGAGCAGCGGAAATTCCGTGACCCACAGCAATTCGTAACGGTTGTCGTCGATCAGACCGAGGCTGCGGCCAAGCTCGAGGCGCAGCGCGCCAAGGGAGGCGAACACCACGGTTTCCTTCGCGTCTGCGATGAAGA
This sequence comes from uncultured Clostridium sp., assembly GCA_964550295.1. Lineage (GTDB taxonomy): Bacteria > Bacillota > Clostridia > Christensenellales > CAG-138 > Phil1. The sequence goes on from CAZJYV010000178.1 coordinate 202, forward strand.
ACACGATATCCCCGTTTTGCGCGCCGGTTTTTGCCATCACGCCCTCAAGCTGAGCGGGGGAAAGGAACTTTGCGAACGAACACTGCATCCCCTCTTCCTTCATGCTCATCCACGCGATGCCCTTTGCGCGGTAGGTCTTAACGTGCTCGCCCAGCTCGTCGATGCGCTTCCGGGTAAATTTGTCCGCGCCGCCGGGTACGCGGATGCAGCGCACGCTGCCGCCGCCCTGTATGGCGTTTTCAAAAACGGAGAACGAGCTGCCCCGCACTTCGTCCGTTACGTTGATCAGCTCAAGATCGAAGCGCAGATCCGGCTTATCCGAGCCGTAGCGGTCCATCGCCTCGCGCCAAGTCATACGGCGAAGCGGCAGCTGAACCTCCACGCCCTTAAATTCGCGAAGAAGCGTCGCGATGAACCCTTCGTTGACGGTCATTACGTCATCCTCATCGGCAAAGCTCATCTCGATATCGATTTGGGTGAACTCCGGCTGACGGTCTGCGCGCAGGTCTTCATCGCGGAAGCAACGCGCGATCTGAAAATACCGGTCAAACCCGGCGATCATCAAAAGCTGCTTGTATTGCTGCGGGCTTTGCGGCAGCGCGTAGAACTCGCCCGGATGCACGCGGCTGGGCACGAGGTAGTCGCGCGCGCCCTCCGGCGTGGACTTGCAGAGGATGGGCGTTTCAATCTCGAGAAAACCCTGGCTGTCGTAAAAGTTGCGCGCGATCTGCGCGATCCTGTGACGGCCCATGATGATCTGCTGCAAACGCGGACGGCGAAGGTCTAAATAGCGGTATTTCAGCCTGAGCTGCTCCTGCGTGTTGACGTTGTCGTCGATATAAAACGGCGGGGTCTGCGCGCGTCCGAGAATTTTCAGTTCTTTCACCTCAAGTTCGAACGCGCCCGTCTTCATATCCTTGTTGATCATTTCGGGTTTGCGGTTGCGCAGGATGCCCTTCACGGCAATCGTGTACTCGCTTCGGATGCTCTCCGCGTTTTCAAAAACCTCCCTGGGCAGCGTGGACTCGTCAAACACCAACTGCATGACGCCACTGCGATCCCGCAGGCCGATGAAGATGAGCGAACCGAGGTTGCGCCACGTTCCAGCCCAGCCCATCATGAGCACTTCCCTGCCCACATCCTCGGCGGAAACCTCCGCACACCTGTGGGTTCTTTTCCAGCCCTGCAAAAGCTCTGACATCGTTGTTTCCCCTTCTTTCAGCACTTTTCGTTCATGACTTTTATGATTTCGGTCGGATCGGAAAGCGGCAGTTCCCGCTCCGTTCCGTCCGCCATATTCTTGAGTTTGACCACGCCCTTATTCAGCTCATCCTCACCCAACGCGGCTACGAAGCGCGCGCCGAGCTTGTCCGCATACTTGAACTGCGCCTTAAAACTTCTGCCTGCATGGTCGAAATCAGCCCTCACGCCTTCGCTGCGCAGCAGGTTGACAAAGCGGAGTCCCGCGCTGCGCGCGCCCTCACCCATCGCGGCAACGTAAACATCCATCGCCTTGGGTTCCGGAATCGGGCGGAAGCTTTCCGCCACGAGCAGCAGCCGTTCCATCCCCATGCCGAAGCCCACCGCGGGCATGTCCGGCCCGCCAAGCTCGGCGATAAGCCGGTCGTACCTTCCGCCGCCGCACACCGTACCTTTATACGCGCCTTGGGTGGAGATGATTTCAAACACGGTCTTCGTATAATAATCGAGCCCGCGTACGATCATGGGATCGACCGTATTCGCAACATCGAGCGCCGCCATGCCCGCCTGTTCGGGTTCTCTCCGAAGCCGGGCAAGTTCCGGCCCCGCGTCGGGATGCGGCCGCGCCCCGTCTACAGCGTGCTCAACGCCGACGGTTCGCCGCTGGGCCTGTTCGTGATGGACTTCTGGGCCCGCCCCAACAAGG
>CAZJYV010000178.1:2117-3855 GCA_964550295.1 uncultured Clostridium sp.
AGCCCGCGCACGATCATGGGATCGACCGTATATGCAACATCGAGCGCCGCCAGGCAGGACTTGAGTTCCTCGAAATGAGTTGCGCAGTCCGCGCACAGGTAGTCGAGCATTTTCGGCGCGTCCCGCACGATGCTCCGGCATTGATTTTCCTTGCAGTCCAGGATGCGGATCGGGTTTTTTTCAAAGCGCGATTTGCAGGTTTCGCAAAGCGCGTGATAGTTTTGCTTTAAATATGTCTGAAGCGCGTCGTTATACGTTTTGCGGCATTCAGGGCAGCCGATGCTGTTGATGTTGACGGAAAGCTCCTGCACGCCGAGCTTTCTCAAGAGCGCGCACGCAAGGGAGATCACCTCCGCATCCGCGCTCGCCAGCGACGCGCCGAACACCTCCACGCCGAACTGATGATGCTCGCGCAGCCTGCCCGCCTGCGGCTTATCATAGCGGAAAACGGGGCAGTAGAGATAATACATCTTGGTAGGCTGCGCGTCGGAGAACAGCTTGTTTTCTAGGAACATGCGTACCGCACCCGCTGTGCCCTCGGGCTTGAGTGTCACGGAACGTTCCCCTTTGTCGGTGAAGGTATACATTTCCTTCTGCACGATGTCCGTCGTGTCGCCCACGCCGCGCAGGAACAGCTCCGTATGCTCGAGAACGGGCGTACGCGTTTCCGAAAAGCCGTATACCGCGCCGATTTCGCGCGCCAGCGCCTCGACGTACTGCCATTTGTAGCTTTCTTTGGGGGTGACGTCCTTCATCCCTTTTGGGGCCTGAACCTGCATAAAACCACCTCGTCGATAGAATAGGGTCCTCCATCCATAGGGACGGAGGACCCGCGGTACCACCCTGATTGAGCTTTCTTTAATAGAAGCTCCGCTTGAACCCTTAACGCGGGAAATCGTCCGCGCATTTTCCGCGCGGCGGCTCGCGAAGCGTCCATCGCATCCCCCGCGCAAGACGGCTTACAGCCACGACCGTCTTTCTCTTGTGCGCTTTTGGGAGGCTACATCTCCGTTCATCGCCTTTGAGCCATTATTATAACGGCAATTCGATTCAATGTCAATGTTGGCAAGATTCGGCGGGCGATGCGGAACCGTTTCCCCGTGCAATCCGCCCAAAGGCGCGAAAAAACATGGTAACCAAAAGGCGGCTTTTAAGCCGCCTTTTTGTCAAGCCGTCAGGCTTTTACAACTGCTTGACCCAGAGGCCGTGGAGATTGCAGTACGCATATACGGCAACCGGCTTGTCCCCGCAGGAGAGCGCAAAGCAGGTTTCCGGCGCGGCGCCCACTTCGAGGCACTTACGCTGGCCGCCCTTTTCGGTCTGCAGATACACCCACGCGATGTGGTGCTCGGGCAGCATCGGATGCGGCAGACTGCCAACTTTGACGTTGACCCGATCGCCTTCAACCTCGACTGCGGGAATGTGCTTCTCCAGGCTTGCTTCAGCGGAATTGGCTTGGATCAGTTCCATAGGTTCGCCGCAGCAGATAATCGGCACGCCGGAAGCGTGAATCATGCCAACGAGATTGCCGCAATGCTTGCAGCGATAGAATTTAACATCACACATAGCATTTCTCCTCCTCCATTTTTTATACTGTAATTATAGCAGTTACAGATAGCTTGTCAAGACGGTCCATCCGAATTTCTTTGTGCGCGCGATGCGGGAAGGCCGAATTCGATCGGCCTTTCCGTTCGTTCCGGTCCGTTTTCAGCTGTCGCAGCTCAGGACCGTTTCGTTC
>CAZJYV010000179.1:0-3786 GCA_964550295.1 uncultured Clostridium sp.
AAACGGAAGCGAAGGTGCTGTGGGTCGCCACCCCGCCCAGCTTCTGAGAACGGGGGAACGATGTCCAAACACCTGATCGACTTAATCGATGTGCGCAAATCCTTCGAAGGGGAAGATGCGCTCAAAAACATCAATCTCTACATACGCGACGGGGAATTTCTCACGCTTCTTGGTCCTTCCGGCTGCGGAAAGACGACGACGCTGCGGCTCATCGCAGGTTTTGCCATGCCCACGGAAGGCAAAATCCTGATCGACGGACAGGATGTTTCCGCCATACCGCCATATAAGCGCCGCGTCAACACGGTTTTTCAGAAATATGCGCTGTTCCCGCACCTCAACGTGTACGATAATGTCGCGTTCGGGCTTAAGATACAAAAGCTGCCCAAGCAGGAGATCGACACACGCGTCAATCAAATGCTCGAAATGGTCAACCTCAAGGGTTACGGCAAGCGCTGGATCGAACAGCTTTCCGGCGGACAGCAGCAGCGTGTTGCGATCGCGCGCGCACTCGTCAACCGTCCGCAGGTCCTTCTGCTCGACGAGCCGCTCGGTGCACTTGACTTAAAACTGCGCAAAGGCATGCAACTCGAATTAAAGCGCATGCAGCAGGCGCTGGGCATCACCTTTATTTATGTGACGCACGATCAGGAGGAAGCACTCACCATGAGCGACACGGTCGTCGTCATGAACGAGGGCCTCATCCAGCAGATCGGCACGCCGGTCGATATTTATAACGAGCCGAAAAACGTGTTTGTCGCCAAGTTCATCGGGGAAAGCAACATATTCCCCGGCATCATGAAAAAAGACTACCTTGTGGAGTTTATCGGGATGGATTTCATCTGCGTTGACAAGGGCTTCGCGCACAACGAGCCTGTGGACGCCGTACTCCGCCCCGAGGATATCGACATCATCGCGCCGGAGGAGGCGCGCATCCACGGCACGATCAAAAGCGTGCTGTTCATGGGAGTGCATTATGAATTTCGCGTGGAATGCGGGGACGTAACGCTGACCGTTCACTCCACGGACTATGTTGCTCCCGGCGCAAAAGTCGGCATTTCCATCGAGCCGGACGCCATCCATATCATGCACAAGAGCGTGCGGGATGACGAGCTGGGCTTCACCACCGAGGATGAGCTCATCGAGGCCGAGCTTGAAGCTGAAATCGAGGCTGAACAGGATGAGGAGGAAGAAGCGAACGAATGAAGCGCACGGTTTTCGCCTACCCATACGTCGTATGGATGCTCATCTTCATCCTGGCGCCGATGCTGCTGATCGTCTATTACGCCTTAACGGACAGCAGCGGCGTTTTCACGATTGAAAACCTGAAAAACGCCATGCTTTCCTCGGCATACATGCAGGTTTTGCTTCGCAGCATCGTCACCGCGCTCGAAGCGACGCTCATTTGCCTTGCGCTCGGCTACCCGGTTGCCTACATGCTCTCGAAGATGAAAAAATCCACGGCTTCGCTGTTGAGCGTTCTGTTCATCGTACCCATGTGGATGAACTTTCTGCTTCGTACCTACGCTTGGCAGGTTCTGCTCTCCTCAAGCGGCATCATCAACACGCTCCTCGACTCCATCGGGCTTGCCGGGCAGCACATGCTGTACACGGAGGGAGCGATCATGCTGGGCACGGTCTATAACTTTCTTCCCTTCATGATCCTGCCGATCTATACGGTGCTCGTAAAACTCGACACCTCGCAGATCGAAGCCGCGGGCGACCTTGGCGCGAACGGCGCACAGACCTTTTTTAAGGTGGTGCTGCCCCTCTCCGCGCCTGGCGTGGTTTCGGGCATCACGATGGTGTTCATCCCCGCGATCACAACCTTCGCCATATCGCGCTTGCTAGGCGGCAGCAAATTCATGCTCTACGGCGACTTGATCGAAAATCAATTCATCACCATCGGCAAATCCGCTTGGGGGGTAGGCAGCGCGCTTTCGTTCATTCTGCTGATCCTCGTACTCATCTCTATGTTCATCCTGCGCCGTTCCGAGCGTGAAGCGGGCGAGGAAGGGGGTCGGCTCTGGTGAAACGTTTATACGCGTACCTCAAGGCGACCTACCTTGGGCTGATGCTGATCTTCCTCTATGCACCGATCATCGTGCTTATGGCGTTCTCCTTCAACGGGTCGCGCACGATGGGCAGCTGGAGCGGCTTTTCGTTCAAGTGGTATCAGCAGTTGTTCGCCGATTCCACCATCATGGACGCGCTTTGGGTCACGCTTTCGGTCGCGATCATCGCTGCGGTGGTATCCACGGTTATCGGCACGCTCGCCGCAATCGGCATCCATTCCATGAAAAAAGGCTCCCGCCTGTTCGTGGAGAACGTATCCCAACTGCCGGTGGTGAATCCCGATCTCGTGACAGGCATCAGTTTCATGATGTTGTTCGCCTTCATGGGGATACGCGGCGGTTATGTAAGGATGCTCATCGCGCACATCACGTTCTGCATCCCTTACGTGATCCTTTCGGTCATGCCGAAATTACGGCAAAGCTCCAACTCGCTTTACGAAGCGGCGATGGATCTTGGCTGCACGCCGTGGGAGGCACTCACTAAAGTGGTTGTGCCGGATATCATGCCGGGCATCGTTTCCGGTTTTATCATGGCCTTTACGTTGAGTTTGGATGACTTCGTGGTCAGTTGGTTCGCCGCGGACGGCGTGCAGAACCTTTCCATCTACATTTACTCCACCGCGCGGCGCGGCATCAGCCCCAAGATCAACGCTCTTTCTACGCTGATGTTCGTTGCCGTGGTGACGTTGCTGTTGATCGTCAACCTCAAATCCATCCGGGAAGAGCGCGACGCCGACATACAGAACCGTAAGGTTAAATCAAAACGATAACAAAAGGAGGTACAATAATAATGAGAGCAAAGGTGGCATTTCTCCTTGCGCTGCTCATGTGCGTGAGCCTGGCTGTCGCCGGCTGCGGCGGAAAATCCGACGCAGTCACGATCAACGTGCTCAACTGGGGCGATTACATCGATGAGGACCTGCTCGACCAGTTTACCGAGCAAACCGGCATCGAAGTCAAATATACGACCATGGCGAACAACGAGGAAATGCTCGTTAAGCTGCAATCCCCGGATTGCATCTACGACGTTTGCTTCCCCTCGGACTATATCATCGAAAAGCTCATTGCGCAGGACCTGCTGCATGAGCTTGATAAAACAAACATCCCCAACATCGCAAACATCGACGAACGGTTTTTGAACCTCGATTTTGATGCGGGCAACAAATACAGCGTGCCTTATATGTGGGGAACCGTCGGCATCCTCTATAACACCACCATGGTGGATGATCCTGTTGATAGTTGGTCGATCCTTTGGAACGAAAAGTATGCTCAGAAGATCATGATGTACGACAGCATGCGCGATACCATTGCCGTGGCTTTGCTGTACCTCGGCAAAGACATCAACACCCGCGACGCCGCGGACATTGAGGCTGCCCAGCAGGCGCTGATCGATCAGAAACCCCTCGTGCTCGCCTATCTCGGCGATTCCATCAAGGAGAGCATGATCAATGGGGAGGCCGCGCTCGCGGTCGTTTACTCAGGCGATGCCATCTGGTGTTCCGATCCCGAAGAAGGCAATCCCGACCTCGCATACGCCTTACCCGGCGAGGGCAGCAATGTGTGGTTTGACAATATCGTCATCCCCAAGACCAGCCAACACTCCGCCGAGGCCGAGGCGTTCATCAACTTCCTGTGCGACGCGAACGTGGCCAAGCAGAACACCGAATATATCGGCTATTCCACACCCAACGCCGCCGCGTTTGCGCTGCTTGAC
>CAZJYV010000180.1:0-3779 GCA_964550295.1 uncultured Clostridium sp.
CAATAGCGCACGGAAGCGCCGATGCGCGAGTACTTTTTGGCACCGACATTCTGGCTGACGAAGGTCAGGGCGGATTGCGAAACGCTGTTCATTGAAATATAAATAAAGTTTTCGAGGTTGCCCGCAGCGGAGTTGCCCGCCATGGCGATGGAGCCGAACGAATTGATCGAGGACTGAATCAGCACGTTTGAAATCGAAAACACCGCACTCTGCAATCCCGCGGGGAGGCCGATTTTCATCATTTCACCCACCTTGCCCCAATCGACGGCAAGCTTGGAGAGATACAGTCTGCAGGGTCCCTGCGTATGCAGCAGGCAGTTGACGACGAGGATCGCCGAAAGCGACTCTGAAACCACCGTCGCCCACGCCACGCCCGCGACGCCCAGCTTGAAGCGGATGACGAGGATCAGATTGAGCGCGATATGGACGACGCTCGCGATGATCAGGTAATACAGGGGGCGTTTCGTATCGCCCACCGCGCGCAGGATGGATGCGCCGAAGTTGTAGAGCATGAGCATCGGCAGGCCGACGAAGTAAATGCGCATATACCGGGCCGCCTGATCGATCACATCCGAAGGGCTGCCCATCCACATCAGGAATGTGCGGCTCATGATAAGGCCGAACGCGCCGAGGATCATGCCTCCTGTGAGGGCGATGAAAATGGCTGTATGCACGGTTTTGGAAACCGCGTCATAGTCCTTTGCGCCGTAGTGCTGCGCCACCGCCACGCTGACGCCCACCGAAACGCCCATAAAAAGCGCAACGATCAAGTTGATCAGCGATCCTGTGGAGCCGACGGCGGCAAGCGCTTGGCTGCCCGCGAATTTGCCTGCCACGATCATGTCCGCCGCGCTGTAAAGGAACTGAAGCAGCCCCATACAAATAACGGGTACGGAGAAGCGCACGATCTTGCCGAGAAGCGGCCCTTCCGTCATATCCATTTCATAGTTCTTGCCGGCCATATTCCTCCGAGTTGCCGTCCGGACGCGGGGCGTTTCCTACGCTTTTCTCCGGACGGTTGTGCGAATCAATGCGCTGTGCGAACACAGCGAGTATATTCTATCATATTTAAGGAATTATGCTATCGGGATTTATTTCTTTATGATATAATCCTGCGGCGGAGGTGGGATCATGGCGAATGCGGGCATCGTGAACATTGATGTTCACGGAAAAACCAAGGCGCAGGCAAAGACTGCGGTTCTGGCGTTGCTCCGCAAGTGCGACGGTTCCGTCTATCGCGTGCGCGTGGTGCACGGGTTCAACATGGGTACGGAACTCCGCGATATGGTCAGGCGCGATCTTGCGAACGCGCCGCGTGTTATCCGCGTGGAAGCGGGCGCAAACCCGGGCGTTACGGAGCTTGTGCTGCGCGAGTATTGAACCACTCGGCGATTTGCAACGCCGAGGGTTTTGTAGTATAATATGTGGATTGATTTATTAGGAGTTTAGTATGAAAATCGTCATTGTCGGCGATGGCAAAGTAGGGTATACCTTAACCAAACAACTCTCTCATGAGGGTCACGACATCGTCGTGATCGATTCAAATAAACGCATCTTACAGGAGAGTCAGGAAGTGCTCGACGTCGCCGTGGTGGACGGAAACGGCGTGAGCGTCGAGGTTCAGCGCGAGGCGGGCGTCGATACCAGCGACCTGCTCATCGCCGCGACCTCCGGCGATGAAACCAACCTTTTATGCTGCATCGTAGCAAAAAAGCTCGGCTGCCGCCACACGATTGCGCGCGTGCGCAATCCCGAATACGATCAGCAGATCCGTTTTTTGAAGGACGAGCTCGGCCTTTCCATGGTTATTAACCCGGAAAAGGCAGCGGCGCTTGAAATATTCCGCATTTTGCAGTTTCCCGCGTTTCTCAAGCGCGATTCGTTCGCACGGGGAAGCGTTGAACTCGTTGAGCTTAAGTTAAAAGAAGGCAACACGCTCATCGGCAAGCGCCTGAGCCAGTTCCGCGCGGTCACAAACGTCAACGCGCTCGTATGCGCGGTGGAGCGCGCAGGCGCAGTCACGATCCCCAAAGGCGATTTTACCCTTGCGGGAGGCGACAAAATCACCATCGCCGCGGACGCGGCGGATCTTGTGCGCCTCATAAAAGGCCTTGGCATCTATACGCCCAAGGCACAGCATGTGATGATCATCGGCGGCAGCAGAACCGCAAAATACCTTGTTCAGCTGCTTTTAAACAGCAAGGCGAAGCCCATCATCATCGAAAAGGAAATGGAAACCTGCAAGGCGCTCTCGCAGAGCCTGCCGGACGCGACCATCATTCACGGCAACGGCACCGTGCAGGACGTTTTGCTCTCCGAAGGCATCAAAACGATGGATGCTGTCGTGACGCTCACCGGCATCGATGAGGAGAACCTCATCATCTCCATGTTCGCCAACTACATCGGCGTACCCAAGAGCGTAACAAAAATCAGCCGCACCGAATATACGCAGGTTTATGAGAGCCTGGGTATCGACAGTATCGTAAGCCCCAAACTCCTGACTGCCAATGAGATCGTACGCTATGTGCGCGCCATGGAAAACACTTCCGGCGGAAGCGTTGTGACGCTGCACCGCATCGTCGAGGGCAGGGCGGAAGCGCTCGAATTTTCCGTCAGGGGAGAAGCACCCTTTATCGGCGTACCGCTGCACCAGCTCAAAGTCAGGCCCGATGTGCTCATTGCCTGCCTCATCCGCGCCAGGCGGGTCATCATCCCATCCGGCGGGGACGTGATGCAAAAGGGGGATATGGTGATCATCGTCACCACCGAGGATCAGTCCATCCGTGATCTGAAGGATATATTCAGGGAAGAAACATGAGTATTAAAACGGTCGGCTATTATCTCGGGTATATTCTAAGGATACTCGCCGCGCTCATGGTTCCGCCGCTGATGATTGCGGTATACCTGCGCGAACAGACGGCAACGCTCGGCTTTGGCATCACCATCGGTGCTACGCTTGCCGCCGGGCTTTTGCTTTTGATCTGCCGCAGACCGACCGAGGGGGGCATCCATCCGCGCGAGGGTTACATTACCGTGGCGCTCGGCTGGATTTTAATATCCGCCTTCGGGGCGCTGCCCTTCTTTATCAGCCGCTGCATCCCGAGTTATGTGGATGCTTTCTTTGAAACCGTTTCCGGCTTTACAACGACGGGCGCAACCATATTAAAAGATGTTGAAGCGCTGCCGCAAAGCCTTTTATATTGGCGCTCTTTCACGCACTGGATCGGCGGCATGGGCGTGCTGGTGTTCGTGCTGGCGATCGCCCCGCTCAACAAGGGCAACGGGGAAAGCCTGCATCTGCTGCGCGCGGAAAGCCCCGGCCCGGACGTTGGCAAGCTCACGCCCACCATGCGGCACACGGCCCGCTTGCTTTACCTCATCTACATCATACTGACAGCCGTGCTCATCGTGCTGCTGCTCGCGGGCGGTATGCCGCTGTTTGACAGCATCGTTCACGCGTACGGCACGGCGGGTACGGGCGGCTTTTCGATCAAGAACAGCAGTATCGCGGCCTACCCGAGCTATTATCTGCAATTTGTGATTGCTGTGTTCATGATGCTTTTCGGCGTTAACTTCAATCAGTACTACTACCTGATTACGGGCAAGCATATTCTGGCGGTGCGCAATGAGGAGTTCCGCGCGTATATAGGCATCATGCTCGGGGCAACGCTCATCATCGCCCTCAATACTTTCGGCATATTCGGCAATATATGGGAGGCGCTGCACCACAGCTTTTTTCAGGTCTCCTCCATTATGACGACGACGGGCTATTCCACAGC
>CAZJYV010000181.1:0-3776 GCA_964550295.1 uncultured Clostridium sp.
AGAGGATTCCTGACAATTGCATCAAACCACCGATAAGAAGACGGCGCCGCATAGCGGCGCCGTCCTCGTTGCGTGGGCGGTATGGGATCGATCCTGCACCCGCCATAGCGGACATTCCTGATTATCAATCAATCCTTACGCCGTTGCTTCGAACTGGCTGTTGTAAAGCTTCGCGTAGAAACCGCCCTTCTCGAGCAGCTCCTCATGAGAGCCTTGCTCCACGATGTCGCCCTCGTTCATCACGAGGATGAGGTCGGCGTTTCGGATGGTGGACAGGCGGTGCGCGATGACAAAACTCGTGCGCCCCTTCATCAGGTTATCCATCGCCTTCTGGATGAGCACCTCGGTTCTGGTATCTACGGAGCTCGTCGCCTCGTCAAGGATGAGGATATCCGGGTCGCTGAGAATCGCGCGCGCGATGGTTAAAAGCTGCTTCTGACCTTGCGAGATGTTGTTGACCTCCTCGTTGATCAGCGCGTTGTACCCATCCGGCAGCGTGCGTACAAAGTGATCGACCTGCGCGGCGTGCGCGGCGCGGCGTACCTCCGCATCCGTGGCGTCCAGCTTGCCGTAGCGGATGTTGTCCGCGATCGTGCCGGAAAATAGCCAAGTGTCCTGCAGCACCATGCCAAAGCGCGTGCGAAGGTCGTTTCGCCTAAATAAGCGGATATCGTTTCCGTCCAGCGTGATGGCGCCCTCACTCACGTCGTAAAAGCGCATGAGCAGTTTGACCATCGTGGTTTTGCCCGCACCCGTGGGGCCGACGATGGCGATTTTCTGGCCCGGCTTTGCGCAGGCGGAAAAGTCGCGGATGATGGTTCTATCGGGCGTATAGCCGAAGGAAACATGGTCGAAGCAAACGGACCCGGTCAGGCTCACATCGCCCGGCTTGCCGTTTTTTTGATCCGCGATGGACAGGGCGTTTGTCGTTTCGGGCACTTCCTCCTTTTCATTGAGGAATTCAAACACGCGCTCTGCCGCCGCGGCGGTTTGCTGCAGCACGTTGGATATGTTGGCGATCTGTGCGATCGGCTGGTTAAAGGAGCGCACATACTGGATGAAGGACTGTATGCCGCCAACGGTCATGTTGCCGTTCACGGCTAAGTATCCGCCCAGGATGCAGATGGCGACGTAGGCGAGGTTGCCGATGAAGCCCGTGATGGGCATCATCAGGCCGGAAAGGAAGTTTGCCTTCCATGCGGATTGGTAAAGCTTGCTGTTTGATTCGTCAAACACACGCTCGGACGCTTCTTCCCCGTTGAAGGCCTTGACTACGATATGGCTGCCCAGCATCTCCTCCACATGGCCGTTGACGTGTCCGAGATACTCCTGCTGCGTCTTAAAATGCCTTTGCGAATGGCGGATGATCGATAAAACCGACACCATCGATACCGGCAGCACGCACAGCGCCACAAGCGTCATCTGCCAACTGATCGAGAACATCATGATCATGATGCCGATGAGCGATGTGATCGATGTGATGATCTGCGTCAGGCTCTGGCTGAGGGATTGGTTGATCGTATCTACGTCGTTCGTGATGCGGCTTAAAATCTCGCCGTGCGTCACCCCGTCGTAATAACCCAGCGGAAGTTTGTGGATTTTTGCGTTGATGTCGCTGCGGAATCGTTTGGATACGTCCGCCGTCACGCCGGACATGATGAAGCCCTGCAAATAGGAAAGCAGCGCGCTCACACCGTAGAGGGCGACGAGCCCGAGGATGATCTTGCCGATGGCATCAAAATCGATGCTGCCTGTGCCGGCGATTTTCGCCATAATGCCTGTGAACAGCTCATCCGTGGCGCGCCCGAGTATTTTGGGTCCGAAGATCATGAACACCGTGGACGCGATTGCGAGTATCCATACGACGAGGATGGTCAGCTTATATTTGCCGAGATAGCCGACGAGGCTTTTCATCGCGTTCTTAAAGTTTTTTGCTTTGTCGCCGCCACCCATCATGCCGCCGGGGCCGCCCATCGGACCGGGGCCGCGCCCGCCCATCGGGCCGCGGAAAGCGGGGGCGCTGTTTTTGTTTTGCTGTTCGCTCATATCAGTTCCTCCTTGGAAAGCTGCGAGGACGCAATCTCATAGTATTCGGGGCAGCTCTTCAAAAGCTCCCTGTGCGTGCCGCAGCCGACGATCCTGCCGTCGTCGAGCACGATGATCTGCTCGGCGTTCATGATGGTGTTGATGCGCTGCGCGACGACGAGGATGGTGCTGTCGCTCGTATGCTCGTGCAGAGCCTTTCGCAGCGCGGCGTCCGTGCGGAAGTCAAGCGCGGAAAAGCTGTCGTCGAACACGAAAATCTCCGGATTTTTCACAAGCGCCCGCGCGATGGAAAGCCTTTGCTTCTGCCCGCCGGACACATTGCCGCCGCCCTGGGCGATTTCCGCCTCGAAGCGCTCCGGCTTTTCGTCGATGAACTCCAACGCCTGCGCAACGCGCGCGGCAGTCTCAACATCCCCATCCGCAGCGTCTTTGCGCCCGTAACGGAGGTTGGAGGCGATGCTGCCCGAAAGCAGCACGCCCTTTTGCGGAACATAGCCGATCTTATCGCGCAGGTCCTTCTGCGTCACATCGCGCACGTCCGCGCCGTCCACGAGCACCTGTCCCTCGGTTGCGTCGTAGAAGCGCAGCAGAAGGCTTGCAATCGTCGATTTGCCGGCGCCGGTGGGGCCGATGATTGCCGTGGTTTCGCCGGGTTTCGCCGTGAAGCTGATGTGCGATACGGCATCCTCCTCCGCATCCCGGTAACGGAAAGAAACATCGCGGAATTCCACCAGTCCCTTCTTGGCAGGGTCGAACGCTTTCGGGCGCTCCGGGTCGTTTACGGAAGGCTGCGTGCCGAGAACCTCCGCGATGCGGTCGGCCGAAACCGACGCGCGCGGCAGAAAGATGAACATCATGGAGATCATTAAAAAGCTCATGATGATTTGCATTGCGTATTGGATGAACGCCATCATATCGCCCACCTGCATGGCAGAATTCGCGATCTGGTGCGAGCCGACCCATACGACGAGCAGGGTCATCCCGTTCATCACCATCATCATGACGGGCATGAGCAATACCATCACGCGGTTGACGTAAAGCGTCGTTCCCGTTTGTTCGGCGTTGACGCTCTCGAAGCGCTCCTTCTCATGCTCCTGCGTCGCAAAGGCGCGGATGACCATCATGCCGGTGAGGTTCTCGCGGGAAACGAGGTTGATTTTATCGACAAGTTTTTGAAGCAGCTTGAACTTCGGCGTCACGACCGACACCACGATGAGAATGATGCCGATGAGCAGCGCGCATGCGGCCGCGATGATCCACGCCATGCCGCTGGATTTGCGCAGCGCCATCACCGTGCCGCCGATGGCCATAATCGGCGCGTAGCAAACGAGGCGGATGCCCATCATGAGCAGCATCTGAATCTGCGTAATGTCGTTCGTACAGCGCGTGATGAGGGAGGCGGTGGAGAACCGGTCGAACTCGTCGTTGGAAAAACTTTCGATCCGCCCGAACACGGCGCGGCGCAGGTTCCTTGCCGTACCGGCCGCGATGCGCGAGGAAATCAGGCTCACCAGCACCGTGGCGATGCCGCCCGCAAGCGCGATGATGAGCATTTTGATGCCGACGCTGATGATATAGGCATTCTGAAGCGCGTTCATATCCGCGCCCAGCTCACGAAGGAACACTTTTGCAAGCAGGATGCCGCTCTGCTTGAGGATCATCTCGTCGTTGGCGATCGCCTTTTCATGTGCCGCCTCGAGGACTGTCTGAGGAAGTTGGGAGAGCATCGG
>CAZJYV010000182.1:0-3761 GCA_964550295.1 uncultured Clostridium sp.
GCGGCGTTCGCACCGTTCTGGCAGGCCCAGTTCTTACCCATCCATCCTTGCGGCTTATCCATCAGTGAGATCACGCGCGCGCGATAGGATTGTGCGACGCGCGCCGTACCATCTTCCGATGCATCATCAACACAGATCACCTCATACGGGCAAAGCGATTGATTGCTCAAGTCCTCAAGCAGCAAAGGAAGGTTTTTTTCTTCGTTGCGCGCGGGTATGATAACAGAAACCGTCGGAAAACGCACGCTTTCGTCCCGGACTTTCGGCAAAGTCGGAAAACGATAAAAAAGGATAGGCGTCACCGCCAGACCGATCAGAACGATCACAAACTCAATGAGGATGATTGTCATAATGCCTTGCCTGTTCGCTTCTTTCGCACCGCATCCGCCGCGAGTTTGCCGGTTAAGATCGAAACGGGTAAGCCGGACGGACTGAAGCTCCACTGCCCGCACTGAACAACATCCGCAATGGGGGTTTTGATGGATTGAGCGATCTGCTTAAAACGGTTTTCGGCAGGCATCGCAGTGTTCGTAAACGCCCAACCCGTAATCGCGCCCTGCGCATTGCCGGTTTCCTTCTCAAGGGTCAGCGGCGTGGCGCACAGCGCGAACGATGTTTGCTCACGTATGCCGGGAAACAGCGACGTTTCAAGCACATCCGCGATTTGATCCGTGCAAAAGCGTTTGAACGATGCGTATTCGCCGGCGTCGGACAAAAAGCGCACCAAGCGGTAATCCATCAGCGTGCTGACGATCACGCCCGTCTGACCGGCGGGCGCAAGGGTTGCGTCGCGCAGCGCCGGGCATGAGATTTCATACGTCGTACGCGCGAGATAAGCGCCAACCCATTCCAACAACGCGGCATGTCCCCGGGCGGCAGCTTCTTCCCAATCGGGCAGTGAGGTAAGCCCCGCTATGTTCGGCGTGTAAAACGCGTGCGCGCCGCAGCGGTCTGCAAAATAGCTTTGCTCCAGCTTTACCCCAAGGAAAAGCGTCAGGATGGAATCACCGCCTTCGCCCTGTTCCGCCAGCCGGCGCTGTTTTTCAACAGCCGGCTTGCCTGCACCCTCCGCTATGGCATAAAGCATCTTTTGATCGGCGGCCCAAATCAGTTTTTGATAGCGGAACGTTTGGTCATCCGAAAGGTTGATTTCATGCTTTTGCGCGTCAACTCGGGCAACGCAGGCTTCCGTCAAAATTTCGCCGCCTGAAGCGCGAACATATTCCGTCACCTTTTGCGCAAGGACGCCGGTTCCGCCCACGGGATAGCAGTAATCCAGATACAGGCCGAAATAACTCAGGGCGAAAAACGCCGGAGTATTTTTAAAAAAGTGCTGGGCGATCATATCGATCAGCGCGTCGTTTTCCGTAAAGCGCTTCAGATAAGCATGGATCGGTTCGTTCAACCGACTTGCCTTGCGGATGTTCGCCTGATATTTGATCAGCCACGGCAGGAGGGTTTGAGTGAGATAGGCGACATCGCGCATGTTCTCAAGAAAAAGCGGGTTGTCGATGCCGTAAAGCACATCCATATAACCCATCACTTTCTTGATTTCCTCCGCAATGCGCGCAATGTCCTGCGCATGGTCGGGGAAAAGCGCCGTCAGCATGGCAGCGTAGTCTGTTAGGCTGTCACGGGCAGTCAGCTTGGTCCATCGATTACCAATCCCGATGGAAACCGGGTTGGCCGTATACGCCATGTCGATGCCGAGGCTTTTGAGCATGGGAAACAGGATGCCTGAATTTTCAAAAGCGCGGATACCCGCATCAAAGGCAAACCCCTGATGCCAAAATGTGTTCACCAGACCGCCCGTTTTTTTACCCTTTTCGCACAGCAGCGTGCGGTATCCGTACCGGCTCAGATAGGCTGCGCTTGTGAGTCCAGCCAATCCGCCGCCCACCACGATCGCGTCATACTCACGGCTCATGCGGGCACCTCCACGATAAATGAAATAATCTCTCGAATCGGTACAGCGTCCCCGTTTTCCAAAACGCGGACACAGTTGCTTTCATATCGCTCCAGCGCGGCCTGATCCGCAAGGGCTTGAACAAAGCGCTTCCTCGCCCCCGCAAAATTGCCGACCGCAACACGACGCATGATGCCCCGGATATCCGTCGCTTCTCCCGCTGTGCAGGACGGATGCTCGCAGAACCGGCAGCGCAGCGCGTGACGCATGACGGTTTTTTCCGGCTCTTCATAGGTTTCATACAACCTGTCGGCAGTAAAAGGCTTATCGACGAACCTGACGAAGTTTTTCATTCCCTCGCGATAAACGAACGGTTCCTTACCCAGCTTTTTGAGCACGGCATTGGCAGCGGTGAGACCCGATGTCGTAACGGTCGGCGTTCCGGTTCCCATCACGGTCGATTCGCCGCAGCAGAATAAATTTTCCCATTCGGTTCGGGTATGAAGCCTTCGGAACATATGCTGGCCCAGCATCTGCTTGGGCCCTGCAACGGCGCCGCCGTTTTTCATCGCGTATCGCTCGAGGGTGCGCGGCGTTGCCACTTCGGCGTACCGGACGGATTGCGCAAAACCCGGAAAACGCTTTTCCAACACGGATATCAGCCGCTCCTGTTCTTTTTGCTTCTTTTCCTGATAAGCAGGATTGTCCGCCGCTTCCCAGCTTTCAAATGTCGGGCCGATGGCAATGATCGTATGCTCATCCGCCGCGCAGAGCGTTTTGTCGTCTATGCTCAGCAGGTAGACGGTCACTTCGCTTTCGTCGAGCTTGTCCGGATTGCCCACCAGCATCTCAATGGGCGCCGTATCCTCCGGTATCACGTTCCGATCGACGAGGGCATACAGCACCACGCTCGGATAGGTCGGAATTTGGCGCTTTGCCCAGTCGCGCCGTTTTTGCGCCGCATAGACGGGATCGATGAGCTTGCCGTATAAATTCCATACCGTGCCGGAGTAAACGATGTTCGGCGCATGGAGCGCGCTGCCGTCGTCCAAAAGTACGCCGACGGGTTTTTGGTTTTCAAAAAGCACCGAAACCGCCTCGCGCCCAAGCAGCATGTCGCCGCCGTTCTCTTCGATTGCTTTTTCAAGCTTCCCCGGCAAAAACAGCGTTGAGCCTGCAGGATAATAACTGCCGCCGACATGGTTATCGACGAACATGACCGCCGCAAGCACGGCAGGTGCTTCTTCCACCGTGGCATAGCAGTAAGTTGATGTCAGTTTATCGAAAAACTTGAATATTTCGGGATCGCTGAAATACTTTTTGAGCAGAGCTTTTGCGCTTTTGTTCAAATAACTCAAAAACCGCGCGTAGGATAAGGGATGCCTGAGCATGCTTGCAAGCGCGGCGTTCCGGTCTGTTTCATCGGCTGTCGTGTAGCTGGGCGTTTCCACCATGATGTGCCTGTACAGCTTGAGCATATCGCGGTAAAAACGGTGTATATTCTCCTTTTCAGATGGAAAAGCACCCGATAACTCTTCGGCGAACTGCTCGACATCCGCCCAAAAGCGGATCCGTCTGCCTTTGAAATTCACGCAGTACAGCAGGTCGTGGCGGAGGATGTCGATGGGTTCCTCAAGGCAGTTGAAAACAAACCGGTGGGCGTTGAACCCATTTTCGCCAAAGCCGTACAGCATCGCCGCGCCCTGGTCAAACATCGTATCTCCGCGTTTGAACACCCCGCATGAGCCGCCCGGATCGGCACTTTTTTCGATGACGGCAACCTTCAGCCCGCGCTTTGCCAAAAGACTGCCCGCAGTAAGCCCCGAAAGGCCTCCGCCGATGATGATCGCATGGT
>CAZJYV010000183.1:0-3757 GCA_964550295.1 uncultured Clostridium sp.
GATGGCGTCGCATACGAGGTCGGTATTCAGTGCCTCAAGGATGGTTTTGCCGGGCAATATCTCCGAGGCCATCGCGGCGGAATGGGTCATGCCCGAACAACCGATGGTTTCAACGAGCGCTTCCTGAATGATGCCTTCCTTCACGTTGAGTGTCAGTTTGCATGCACCCTGCTGCGGGGCGCACCAGCCTACGCCGTGGGTCAGACCGGAGATGTCCGTGATCTGCTTTGCCTTAATCCATTTGCCCTCTTCGGGTATGGGGGACGGGTCGTGCCTTGCGCCCTTATAGACGCAAAACATTTCTTCAACCTCACGCGAATACTGCATGAAAAAACCTCCTGTCTGGGGTATTGTCATAATACAACGAATATAGTATAGCATAATTTGGCGTTTTTTATAGGTTCTCGCGCGATAATATTTGTTGATTGCCCGGGTTCTTTTTTTCTGATATACTTTTAACAGCATATCTGTGGAGGCCTATTTTATGTTGGATATTCTGATTAAAAACGGGCGTTACGCCGATTTTGACGTTGGAAGACTCACTTGCGGGAGCATCGGCATCAAGGACGGAAAGATCATTGCCGTGGGCGAGGTGGACGAACCCGCAGGCAAGGTGATTGACGCTGCGGATAAAATCATATCCACGGGGTTTGTGGATATTCATATGCACGAGGAGAATTTCGCCCGGGACGGCGCGCATTATGATATTGCGGAACGGATGCTGCGCATGGGCGTCACCACCTGCGTTGCTGGCAACTGCGGGGATCAGCATCAGGGCGTGTCGCAGTTTCGCGAAGCGATCGACCAATTCGGCGGGTCGCCGGTTAACTATATCCTGCTTGCGGGCTATAACAGGGCAAGGCGGCTTATTGCAGGCGTAGGCGAGTATGAACAGGCAAGCGCCGCGCAGATCGACAAGGCAGCCGCGCAGATTGCACACGAAATCGAAGCCGGCGCGTCCGGCGTTTCCTTCGGTGTGGAGTATGATCCGGGCATCACGGAGGATGAAGTGGTCCGCGTGCTGCTGGCGCAGAAGCAAAAGGGCCTGTTTGCCGCCATGCATTACAGGGCGGATGGCAAGGACGCGATTGATTCCATCGAAGAAATGATCCGCATCGCCCAAAGGAGCGGCGCGCGTTTTCAAATATCCCACCTCTCCTCCTGCTCCGCGATGGGGCAGATGAAGGAAGCGCTTGCGCTCATCAACAAGGCGGTGAGGGAGAATCCACTGCTCGATTACGATACCTATCCTTACAACGCGTTCTGCACGTTCATCGGTTCCGCCGTGTTTGACGGGGATAGCTTTGAGCAATGGCAGGCGCAAAATGCGGATGTGATGATCGCCTCCGGCGAGTATGCCGGGCAAATTTGCGATAAGGCGCTTTTCGGCCGGGTGCGCACGGCAGATCCGTTCGCGCTCGTCGTGGTGTTTGCCATGCGCGAACAGGAGATTGCTATGGCGATTGAAAACCCCGATTGCGGCATGGTCGCAAGCGACGGAGTGCTCATGCAGGGCAACGGGCATCCCCGTGCATCTGGAACATTCGCGCGCGTTCTTGCGAAGTATGTGCGGGATGAGGGTGTTGTTTCGATGATGAGCGCGCTGCGTAAAATGTCCGCCGCCCCTGCCGCGCGGATCGGGCTTACGAACAAAACACGCCTCGCGGCGGGATATGACGCGGACATCGTCGTGTTCGATCCGAACGCCGTGCAGGATCTGGCAACCTTCAAAGCGCCGAACCTTCCGCCAAAGGGCTTCACTGCGGTGGTCGTCAACGGCAGGCTTGCCGTAGAGAACGACGCGATCGTGGATAGCCGTGCGGGTCGCTTTATCCAGTGCCTCGGATAATCGAACGCGCGGGATAGGCATAGTCATACATATAAAATGCCGGATCACATGGAAAGGACAGCGCGATGGTTTTGTTCTTCATCTGTTTTGCCCTGCTTGGCGCCGTTCACCTGTATGCCTGCTATTTCCATGTGGATAAGCTGCGCATGGCGACAAAGCCGCTGCTCCTCTTTTCGCTCGCGCTCTATTATGCCTTCGCAGCGGAGCCTATGAGCTGGACTGTGCTGTTGGCGCTCTTGTGCGGAATGGCGGGGGATGTATTTCTACTATGGCCGGGGCGCGAGAAGTGCTTTACGGCAGGCACTGGTCTTTTTAGCCTTGGGCATGTTTTATACGCTTTAACGATCTGTTCGTTCCTTCGTGCCTCGGGCGCGGCGTTCCCGTTCCGGGTTTTTCTGCTCGTTGGGCTGCCTTATGCCGCGGCGGTCGCATGGGTAACGGCTCGCATCCTGCCGCATATCAAAAAATCGTTTATGAAAATCGGCATGCCGTTTTATTTCGGGTTGGTTGCGCTGGTCAATATCGGCGCATGGCTGATCCTGATCAACGCGGCGCAGACGGGCGCGGGGGATATTTTGGGCGATGCGCTGCTCGTCATCGGCGGCATCCTGTTTTTTGCATCGGATACGATTCTCGCAAACGGCATTTTTATCGGTGAAAAAAACCGAATGAACTTTCTTGTTATGCTGACATATATCTCGGCGCAGGTCTGCCTGTGCTTGGGTTTCCTTCGTCTGCCTTAACATGGCTTCAACAAAGCTGAAAACGCTTTATCTGCTCGATGTGCTCAGCGAGGAAACGGATGCGGAGCACCGCATGAGCGTGCCTGATCTCGTTGCGGCGCTCAACAGGCGCGGCCTATCGGCGGAGCGCAAAGGAATTTACCGCGACCTTGAAGCGCTTCGCGAGCACGGGGAGGATGTCGTCCAGACGCCGACGGGCTATTATCTCGGCAAGCGAAAACTCGACACGGCGGAACTCCGCTTGCTGATATCCGCCATTCAGGCGGCGTATTTCATCACGGGCGCGCGGAGTGAAAAGCTGATGGACAAGCTTCTTTCACTCGAAAGCCACCAGAAGGCGCAAACGCTGCGTGCGCAATGCAACATGGGCGGCGTCAAGTGCGACAACGACGAAGTCCTGCGCGCGATAGAAGCCGTTAATCTTGCGATCGCCGCAAGACGGCAGGTCAGCTTTTTATATGGCAAGCTGGATGCAGAAAAACACATGGTTCGCCAGCGCGGCGGCGAGCGTTATACGGTCAGCCCGTACGCGCTCATTTGGATGCTCGATCGTTACTACCTTGTCTGCAACATGGAAGAGCGGGATGATCTCACCCATTTCCGGCTCGACCGGATGCAGCGTGTGCGGTTGGAGCAAGGGGTGTGGCGGCATTTTTCGGAAGTTTCGGATTACCGTTCGCGCTTTGATTCAGCGGATTACGCAAAAAAATGCGTCAATATGTTCGGCGACCGCGTGCGCATGGTAACCCTGCGCTGTGAAAACGCGCTGGCCTCGGATATCTTCGACCGCTTCGGCGAGGGGATCACCGTCAGTCGGCCCGCGGACGGACATTTTAACGCCGTTCTCAATGTTGCGGCGGGGGAGGGATTCCTCGCGTGGGTCGCCCAGTGGGGCGGGCGCATGGAGATCCTTTCGCCCGAGGATGTGCGCCTTGCTATGAAGGCGCGCATGGAACAAGCAGCCGCTCTGTACCGGTGAATGGACTTGACGCAAAGAAAAGGAGCCTTCGCAGCGGAAGGCTCCTTTGGTTATGGTTGACGATACCGGCATTAATCCACGTGCAGTTTTACGTTGTTCCACGCAGTCTCGTATACGCTTATGAAGTCCCCGAGGTCATGGAAGAGCGCGCAGCGATCGAGCAATTCCTGCGGCGGATTATAGGTG
>CAZJYV010000184.1:0-3752 GCA_964550295.1 uncultured Clostridium sp.
TAGCGGTCTCCAAAACCGTTCTTGAGGGTTCGAGTCCTTCTGCCCCTGCCAAAAAAGCGCCGGAATCCAAATGGATTTCGGTTTTTTGTTTGCCGTCCAATACCCCATATTATCCGGACTTTCACTACGCGCGAACCGATCGAAATGGCTATGGATTGCCGCATGTTTTAAGAACACGATTTTTCAAGCCTTCTGCGATACTGCTCGAGTTCGTGTTCGTTGCCGAAGATAAAATGCCCGTTTCGTATTTCAACCCAGCTCGGTTTATCCCTCGTGTAGTTGTGCATGTTCGGATCATAAACCTCGAGAAGTTTATTTTTTTCCGTCTTTGGATCCGGCAGCGGAATTGCGCTCAAAAGGGCGCGTGTATAGGGATGCAGCGGATGGGCAAACAATTCCTGGGCATCTGCAAGCTCCATGATAACGCCTTTATGAATCACCGCGATCCTGTCCGCGATGAAGCGCATGACGGAAAGGTCGTGCGAAATGAACAGGTACGTCAACTCCCGCTGTTGCTGCATGGCGCAAAGCAGGTTCATAACTTGTGCGCGGATGCTGACATCGAGCGCCGAAACCGGTTCGTCCGCAATGATGAACTCCGGCTCCATAATCAGGCTTCTCGCAACGCCAATGCGCTGCCTTTGTCCGCTTGAAAATTCGTGTGGAAAGCGATTCGCAAATTCCGGAAGGAGTCCCACGTCGCTGAGCGCTTTGCCAACCCTTTTGTCGCGCTCTGCCCTGCTCATGTCGGGATACATGTTGATAAGACCTTCCGCAACGATATAGGCAACCTTCGCGCGCTCGTTGAGGGACGCCATCGGGTCTTGAAAAATCATCTGAATATTATGTGTGATTTCATGATCAAGCTCTTTGCTGATGCTTCCGCTGATGCGCCGGCCTTTATAAAGAATTTCGCCTTTGGACGCCGGATTGATCCGAACGATCGCGCGGCCTATGCTTGTTTTACCTGAACCGGACTCGCCTACCAAGCCGAATGTTTCACCTTTATATATATCGAAGCTGACATTGTTTACCGCAGCAAAAGGCTTCCCCGCTAAGTTGAAATGGACGCTGAGTTCGCTGATTTCGATCAGCTTTTCGCCCGATAACCCTCTGGGCTTTATGGTTTGACGAGCTTTCAGCGCCTCCGAAATCGAAGTGTTGGGCGGCTGAACAGCAGGCGCACGCGGGTCCAGCAGCCAGGTGCGCGCCTTGTGCGTTGCAGAAACGTCAAAATACGGTGGACGTTCGAGTAGATCAACTGCCAGGGCATAACGATTCCGCGGCGCGAACGCATCCCCTTTGATTTCAGCAAACAAGTTGGGCGGTGTGCCCTCGATGGAATAAAGAGGTTCCCCTTTGACGCCAAGTTGCGGCAATGAGCTTAAAAGCGCCCATGTGTAAGGATGCTCCGGTGATTCGAAAACCTCCGCGCATGTACCGATCTCAACGATATCCCCCGCATACATGACGGCCACGCGATCCGCAACATTGGCGACAACGCCAAAATCATGTGTGATATAGATAATCGTCAGATTGTATTTCTTCTGAAGTTGCTTGAGAAGTTTGAGGATCTGCGCTTGGATCGTAACATCAAGCGCGGTGGTCGGCTCGTCACATATGAGGATTTTCGGGTTGCACGCGATCGCGATTGCAATCACCACGCGTTGGCGCATTCCTTGGGAGAACTGGTGTGGGTAATCCTTAATGCGCTTTTCAGGTTCGGCGATTCCGACATCATTCAAGATTTCAATGGTTTTTTCCTGGGCAGCAACGCCCTTCAAACCCTGATGCAATTCAAGCGTTTCCTTGATTTGATTGCCGATGCTCTTTAGCGGATTCAAGGACGTCATGGGATCCTGAAAGACAATGGCAATCTCGCTGCCGCGTAGCCCGATCCATTCTTCATCCGTTCTGTATCCGGAGATATCAGCACCATGATAAATAATACTGCCGCTGTCCACCCACCCGTTTTTATCGAGCATCCCGATGAACGATTTTGTAAGAACGGATTTTCCGCATCCGGATTCGCCCACGATCGCGAGGCTCTCGCCCTCGATAAGATCCATCGAAACACCGCGCAGCGCAGTCAGCTCCTGGCCGCGCAGCGAAAATTTAACCACCAGATCCTTAACCGAAAGGATGATGCTTTTGCCTTTTTCCATCAAGCGCCTCCTCAAATATGGTTGCGCGGGTCAGACGCGTCGGCAAACGCGTTACCCAGCGCATAGAAGGAGATGGTGATCAGCGCCACCACAATCGCCGGGAAAATAAGCTGATACTGCTGCGTGGGTACCATCATAACTTTGCGCCCCTCATTAATCAGGTTTCCAAGTGAGGGGGTGTCAACCGACAGCCCCAGCCCGATATATGTCAAAAACACTTCCGCCCCGATCACATCCGGTATGGAGAGTGCGCAATCCAACAGGACAACCGAGGTGATCTGCGGAAGCAGGTTTTTGATGATAACCCGGTGCGCCGGCGTGCCAAGGCAGCGCGAAGCGAGGTTGTATTCGCGATCCCTGATAATGATGATCAAGTTTCTGATCCATTTTGCCATACCGATCCATCCTGTCAGGCACATGACGAAGATCAGCGTGGACAGGTTCGGCCGCATGATGTAGGTAACCAGCATCCGAATAATCAAGGAAGGAACGTTATTGAGAACATTATAGATTTCCGTAATGAACGTATCGAGCGCGCGCACGTATCCCCAGGCAGCGCCGATGGTAATGCCCAGCAATGTACTTGTGAACACGGACGCAAAGGCGATGAGCAATGTGGTCCTGCTGCCAGACCAGATACGCGCCCATAGATCCTGACCGAGATTGTTCGTGCCAAACCAAAACTCCGCATTTGGCTGAACATTCACATATTGCCTGCCCGTAGCCGGGTCGAGGAAGATTTGTGTAGGACTTTTCTGCCCCGGAAAATAAGGCTGGAGCATGATAAAGGCAAGCAGAACGATCAGCGCGTAAAGGATAAACCTGATGGAACGCCTTTGCATGAAAACCTGAAAAGTGCTTTTCCAATAGGAATAGCCGGAGCTTACGATCGCTTCCGACTGAACCGTATCAAATTCAACAAACCTAAAAAGTTCCTCGTCGGTGAGCTTATTGCCGTCGGGCAGGGATGTTTTTGTGTTCGTTCCGTACATGGCGCGCGTTTTTCGAGTCATCTTCCACCCCCGCTTTTTGTAAACCGGATGCGTGGGTCGCACGCCATCATAGCGAGGTCTCCCAGCAGCATGCCGCACACACTCAGTGCGGCATACAAAAGCACAAGTGCCTGAACGAGCGTATTATCCTGTGCTTTGACCGCATTGACAAGCAAACCGCCCGTCCCGGGGATCGAATAAAGGGATTCGATATAGAGCGAACCCGCTATCGTAAACAGAATCGCAGTCGGAAAATTTTGAGCCATCGGCACAATCGCGTTTCTAAAAACATGCTTGACCATAATTTGTTTATTGTTGAACCCTTTTGCGCGCGCGAGGTTCACATATTCCTGATTGAGTTGATCAACCATGTAGCGCCGCGTCCACATCGCGTATGCTGCAATCGCACCGAGAGACATGGAAATCGTCGGTAATATCCACGTCACAAGCCGCGCTTCGTCGTAGAGCATACTGATTCCAAGGGCGGACGAGCCTGTAAACTGAATAAACAGGTAATAGACGGCGGCAGGCACGGCGTTGATGAACAAAATAAAGCTGTTGCCCAATGTATCCGGCAGTTTACCCTTATAATGCG
>CAZJYV010000185.1:0-3702 GCA_964550295.1 uncultured Clostridium sp.
CGGTCAAAAGCGCGATCTGCACCTCGGGGGAACCTGTGTCACCCTCGTGGAGCTGGTATTTTTCGATGATTTCCTGTTTGGTTGCCATAAAGCTTTCCTCCTAAAATAGTGATCATCGCCCGTGGCCGTGTAATGCGTCGGAGTCGTCGCAAAACTCAGCGTAGGGTTCATGACTTTGGAAGTATATCATACATAGATTGCTTTGTAAACCGCGGATTTACTGGATTCTCAGCAATTCGCTTGCTTTTTTCGCGTCTATTTCGATGCGCGCGCGGAGCGCTTCAAGGCTTGTAAACGTCATCTCGCCGCGCAGCTTTTCGATGAACGAAACACGCAGTTCCGCGCCATATAAATCGCCGGAAAAGCCGATCAGGTGCGTTTCAACGGTGATCCTGTCCCCGCCGACCGTCGGGTTGCTGCCCACGTTCGTCACGCTCGGATACAGGTCGCCCCAAACCGCCGTGCGGGTCGCATAAACGCCGTCCGCAGGCAGCGCCATGCCCTCGTAACCTGTCAGGTTCGCCGTAGGGAAGCCGATGCTTCGTCCGATGCCTCTGTTGGGCGCGACGGTCCCCGTTAGGCTATAGGGCTTGCCAAGCATTTCAGCCGCCTTTGCGACCTCGCCCGCCTCAAGGGCGGCACGGATGCGCGTACTCGAGAGCGGTTCGCCCTCAAAAAGCACAGGCGGCACGATTTCAACAGAAAAGCCCAGCTCTGCGCCGAGGGTTTGGAGCAGCGCGGTATCGCCCGCGCCCTTATGCCCGAACGTATAGTTGTAACCTGCTACGGCATGGCGCATACGGAAGCGCGCAACGAGCATTTCAGCGAATGCGCGCGGTTCCGTCGCCGCAAAAACCGGCGTAAAATCATCCGCGGCCACAGCACAAAACTGCGACAGCGCGGCGATACGCGCCCCATTTGTCATCAGCAGGGGCGGACACTTGCCGAAAGCCGCCATCGGGTGGGTTGAGAACGTATAAATGAGTGGGTCAAGGTCATTTGTCTTTGCAGCTTCCAGCGCACGGCCGATGATTGCGATATGGCCGGAATGAACGCCGTCAAACGTGCCCAGGGCGATGGAACGGCCCTTCATGCTTCATCCTCTCCCTTCGCCAGATTCAGCTTGATGTGGATCTTGTCTCCCTGCGCGATTCCGATGCCGAGGAACGTGCCGTTCGCATAAACCCGCAGCGCGGTTTCCTCCCCATATGCCGCAAGTGAAGGGTCGGCAATTTGAGCGCCGTTCACAAGCAGTCGGGCAGCGTGCGCATCCGGCGAAAGCTGCACCGCGTCCAGCATGGACAGCGCGCGTTCGACGGGAACAACAGCCTCGCCCAGCCTGCCCTCCTCCTTGAGACGGGCAAGCTCCGCGAGCGTATGGGATTCCTCAATGCGAAAATCGCCGGAGCGCGTCCGCAGCAAAAACGACATGTGAGCAGGCACGCCGAGTTCCGTGCCGATATCCGTCACAACGGTTCGCACATACGTCCCTTTTGAGCAGACCATGCGGATCAGATATCGGTTTTCGCCCGTTTGGGCGAGCGCACCCAGGGAATAAACCGTGATGTCACGCCTGCGCTCGATCGTCTCCGCGCCCTGCCTGGCGAGCTGATAGAGCTTTTTTCCATCCACGCGCACAGCGCTGTACATCGGCGCGATCTGGCCGATTTCACCCGTGAAGCGCGGCAAAACGGATTGCAGCTCCTCCATTGACACATGCGCGGCTGCGCGTACGACCGCCGACCCGTAGGAATCCTGCGTGTCGGTCGCAACGCCGAAGCTTACCTCGGCGACATATTCCTTTTGCTTGTCCACAAGATAATCGAAAAGCCGTGTCGCGCGCCCGATGCAGATGGGCAGCACGCCCGCAGCGCCCGGATCGAGCGTGCCGGTATGCCCCACGCGCTTGATGCCGAACAGCTTTCGGATGTCCGTCACAGCGTCGCTCGAAGTCATACCGGGCGGTTTCAGCAGGTTGACGATGCCCTCGGTCATGCGCGCACCGCATCCCCCGCCATCGAAAGCGCAGCAAGGGTAATCTCCTCCATGCCGCCGTGGGCGGTATAGCCCGCAGCGCGCTTGTGTCCACCGCCGTTCATTCGCTTGGCGATCGCGCCGACATCCGCATAGAGTTTGGAGCGCAGGCTGATTTTATAAACGCCCCGCTGGGATTCGCGGATCATGACGGCAAGCTCCACACCCTCGATGTCGCGTATATGGTCGATGATGCCCTCGGTATCCTCCTCCGTTGCGCCGCAGGAAGAGATTTCTTCCATTGAAAGGGCTGAAAGGCCGACTTTTCCTCCCTCGTGCAGCGCAAGCTTCGCCAACGCAAGGCCCAGGAGCTTTTGCTTGTAAAAGGGAATGGTTCTGTATATCAGGCGGTTGATTTCCGTGTTGTCCGCGCCAAACTCCATGAGCCGCGCGGCGACCCGCATGGTCGCGGGCGTGGTGTTCGAGTAGGCAAAATTGCCCGTGTCGGACATAATCGCCGCGTACAGGCAGGTTGCGGCATCCCGATCCGGCTCGACACCAAGCTCCTCGATCAGGGAAAAGATCATCTCCCCCGTCGCAGCGGCGCTGCCGTTGACATCATTTAAAGCTGCATATTCGCTGTTTGTGAAATGATGGTCGATGTTGCAGGTGATCTGTGCCGCCCGGAACAGTGGCTGCGCGGAACCCAGGCGTTCAGCGTCCGCACAGTCCACAGCGATGGCAACGCTTGCGTTTTGTGCGTTCTCAGGCGTCAGGATGTCACGCGCGCCCGGCAAAAATTCATAGATATGCGGCACGCGGTTTTCGCACACGGTTTGAACCCGTTTGCCCAGCCGCGCAAGCGTACCCGAAAGCGCGAGTGCACAACCAAGCGTGTCGCCGTCCGGCGACACGTGGGCGATGACGATAAAGTCATCGTTCTTTCTGATGATTTCCGCAATGGATCCAAGGGCTTCCATTTCATTCCTCGTTGCGCTCGTGGTTGAGTTCCCGAAGGATGCCCGCGATGCGCACGCTGTATTCGATGGAGTTGTCCAGGATGAACTTAAGCTGGGGCAGCTGGCGAAGTACCATCCGATTTCCCAGCTCATGCCGGATAAAGCCCGCCGCACGGTTGAGGGCAGCGACGGTTTCCTCGCGCACGGTGTCATCCTTGTCGTAGACGCTGACCTTGATCTTCGCCTGCTTCTGGTCGGTGGTGACTTCCGCGCTCATAATCGTTGTCATCGGCGAGATGCGGGGATCCTTCAGATCCCGCACAATCTCGCTGATGGTTTTTTTGACCTCTTCATTGATGCGGTCGTAGCGTATGTTAGCCATGATTTCCTTTCCGTACCGGGCTACGGCCTGCGCTTGCCCCGGTTTACCGCTTGACTTCCTCCATAACGAAGGCTTCGATGACATCTCCGATCTGGATATCGTTGAAATTGTCTATGCCTATGCCGCATTCGTAACCGGCGGCAACTTCCTTGGTGTCTTCTTTAAAGCGCTTGAGGGAGGATATTTTGCCCTCGTGTACGACGATGCCGCCGCGCACCACGCGCACCTGCGCGCTGCGGGAAACCTTGCCCTCCTGCACATACGAGCCTGCGATGGTACCCACGCCGCTGACTTTGAAGGATTCGCGCACGGATGCGTGACCCAGTTCCACCTCTTTGAACACGGGCTTGAACATGCCCTTCATGGCGTTCTGGATATCCTCAATCG
>CAZJYV010000186.1:0-3676 GCA_964550295.1 uncultured Clostridium sp.
GTAATATTAATATAAGATATATTTCACCCAGACGCGTTGAAGCGGCGTACGCGCGCGCGTACAATAGAAGCAACAGCACATCGTAAACATACCGCATTCGATCGGAGGGTTCGTCGGAATGCCGCAATTTGCGAAAAATCTGGACGGGGTGACAGGCAGCGCGATTCGGGAGCTTTTTAAGCTGCTCGCCGCGGGCGACGTGATCTCCTTTGGCGGCGGAAATCCTTCCGCCTCCAGTTTTCCCATCGACCAGATACGGGAGATCGCCGATTTTCTGCTTGAAACCAGGGGGCAGGAGCTGCTCCAATACGCGGCGACCGAGGGCGGCGCATTTTTTAAGGAGGCCGTCGCGGCACATATGCTCAGTCCGCGCGGCGTATGCGCTGCGGAAGCGAACATCCTGCCGACATCCGGCTCCGCGCAGGCCATCGACCTGATTTGCCGGATTTATATCGATCCGGGCGATACGGTGCTTGTGGAAGCGCCCACCTTCCTGGGCGCGCTGCAGACCATCCGCATCAGCGGCGCGCGGCTGGTCAGCGTACCCAGCGACGATGAGGGCGTGATGGTGGATGAGCTGGAGCGGCTCATCATCCGGCACAGACCGAAGCTTTTCTACTGCATCCCCACGTTCCAGAACCCCTCCGGCAAAACGCTCGGCATCGAGCGCAGAAAGCGCATCGCACAGCTTGGCGCGCAATACGACGTGATGATTGTCGAGGACGACCCTTATTACGCCCTGCGTTACCGCGGCGAGGAGATGCCGCCGATCAAAAGTTTTGATCAAACCGACCATGTGCTGTTCCTCAACAGCTTTTCAAAGACCATGTCCCCCGGCATGCACGTGGGCTTTGTCGTCGGCCCGCAGGACGCGCTGCGCAAGATGGTGATCGTCAAGCAGGGCGCGGATACGATAACGACGCCGCTCATGCAGGCCGTTGCGGCGGAATTTCTCACACGGGGGCTGATGCCCGGTCAGCTCGCGCGCATCCGCCCAGAATACGGCGTGCGGCTCGACACGATGCTCAGCGCGCTTGAGGCGTACATGCCGGACGAATGCACGCACACCTGCCCCGAAGGCGGCCTGTTCATTTGGGGCGAATGCCCGGGACTTGACCTATACGCCCTCGTGCGGCGCGCAATGGACGAGGCAAAGGTCGCCTATATTCCGGGCATGCATTTTTACACCGAGCCGGAAGCCTTTGCGCACACGTTCCGCCTCAATTTTTCCGGCTGCCGCCTGGAGGACATCCCGGTGGGATTGAAGCGGCTGGGTGAGCTGATGAAGCGGGCGCTGGCGGAGCGCGCCTGAGCGAGTTGCGCGCAAACCGTTTTATCCCGTCAACGGAGCAGCACAAAGGGCGTCCCTCGCGGAACGCCCTTTTTTGATGAAGTCAACCGAGCGGCAGAAAGCCGCGCAGCCCTTAGGAAAGGCCCGCCGCGAACGCAGCCGCCGCGCTGACGGCCTTGCATACCGCGCGGGAGCTGACGGTTGCCGCGGTGACCGCGTCAACCTCGCCGCCGTCCTTTTTAACCTGCACAGGCGCCGTCATACCGGCGAACTGATCGGTGAAGGCATCTTCTTTCACTTTCGCGCCAAGGCCCGCCGTTTCCGCAAAGCTGACGCCGCCGGGGTTGATGCCCGTGATCGTTCCGTCCGCCGCGATGCCGACCGTCACCTCAACGGCGCCGCCGTACCCTTTGACGGAAGCCTTCACAATCCTGCCGCACGCTTCCGAGCCCGCATAGGCATTGTAGCAGGAAAGGATCGCCACGCCGTCGATCTCGGTTCCTTCGGGCACATCGAGCACCTCGAACGAGTCTGCGTTGGGCATCACGCTCCGGCGCGCTTTCTCCTCATCGGCTGCGTTTTGCATGGCGATAGCCTTTTCCGTCAGGGCATTGGTCAGTCCCAGAGCAAGGCCCGCCACGATGCACAGAATGCCAAGAATCAGCCAAGCGGGTTTTTTCATCGAATTTCCTCACAATCGTTTTAATCTGAACCGAGTACAGCTTTCAGCTTACTATTATACCAACGCAAACGCCGCGCTTCAAGATGTGTTTCCATACCGGCAGCGCCGCCGCCGACCTTTGCTTTGCGGCGCTATTGAAGCAGATAGACTGTTTTGCTGAAAAATTCCTCCCCGGGAGCAAGCGTCATCGCCGGAAAAGCCGGATGGTGGATCGCGTCCGGACAGGTTTCGGTTTCCAAACAGAAGGAGCTTCGTTTCCCGTAGGCTTTTCCGCCTTTGCCGTCGGTTTCGCCCAGGAAGTTTGCGCTGTAGAGCTGAATGGCGGGCCGATCCGTCCAAACCTCGAGTTTCAGTCCGCTTTTTTCGCTTTGTGCGCACGCCGCGCGCCGCATCCCCGCCCCGTTGAGGAGAAAACAGTGATCGTACCCCATCGGGGTTTGGGCGATATCCCGCCCGATGGGCTTCGCTTGCGTAAAGTCGAGCGGCGTACCCGCTGCGTCGAGGATGTTTCCCGTCGGGATCAGCGCGGCGTCCGTTTCAACATACCGATCGGACGCAAGCCAAAGAAGCGTTTGGGAAACATCCGCTTCGTCGTCAAGCGCGAAGTAGCAATGGTTCGTCGGGTTGTACAGGGTGGGCTTGTCGCTGCGGGCGGTATAGGTCATCTCCAGCGCGCCTTCGGGCACATCGGCCAGATAATAGATCACGTGGATGCCGTAGGAGCCGACGACCGGGTCACTGTGATCGCCGATCTTCTGCATCTTGTCGGAGAACGCGCCGTCTACAAAGGCCTGATCGTAGGTCATGCTGTCCTGATGGACGTTGTAGCCGACTTCGACATCCTCGCCCGAATCCATGTTGTATTCGCCGATCAGGGTCTTAAAGTCCTCGCCGCCGGCGAGACGGGTTTCGATGTCATTAAGCTCCGTCGCCTTGCTCGCAAGCACCGCGACGCGCGCTTCTTCCAGCGCCTTTTTCGCCTCGTCGATCTGCTCCTGGGTGACGGGCGCTTCGGGCTCGGCGGTCGCTTCAGCCGTCGCTTCCGCGGTGGCTTCGGGCGTCGCGGTCGGCTCGGCGGAGGCGGCGGCGGTCTGCTGATCCATCTTGGTGACCAGCTCTTCGTACGCGGTCTTGGCATCCGTATAGGCGGTCAAAAGCGCGTCGTCCACAGTCAAAAGAATGTGGAGCACGGAACGGTAGCCCGCCGGGATGTAATACATATCGCCGTAATAGTAGTTGTACATTTCATACATCATGGCGCTGTCGCCGATGGCGCTCTTCTGCTGCTCGACGGTCTGGTCATAGGTGGCCTTGATCTGCTCGTCCGTCACGGTCTGATCGCCGAGCAGGTAGGTCTCCAGACGCTCGTAGCCCTTGCTCATCTTGAGGTTTTCCGCGATATAGTCCACGCTGAAGCCGTTGGTGGCATAATACTCGTTCGCCTGCTGGGTGACGGTGGCGCGGGCTTCATCGGTGTCTTCCGTCAGGAAATAATCGACGTAGGACTGGATGGCGTCGTCCCACTGCTTCTGCGCGTCGGCTTTAAAGGCGGCGTTCTCTTCCTCGGTGAACTGGTCAAAGCCCAGCTCCTTGATCTTGTCGGTGAACAGGAGCTGATGGAGGAAATAATCCACGGCGTCCGCATAGGTCAGGGTGTACTGGGACGCGTAATAGCTGATGTAATCGTCGCACTCGGCCTTGGT
>CAZJYV010000187.1:0-3628 GCA_964550295.1 uncultured Clostridium sp.
CTTTTTGAGGACACATACGGGAAAATCGAGCGCGTGTGCAACCTCGGGGGACATCCGTACGAGTTCTACCAGAAAATCGGCTACAGGATCGTGGGCGTAATACCGGACGCGAACGGCTTGGGCAAGCCGGATATCTATATGGCAAAGAGCCTTGTACGTGTGAAATAGCCTTACGCTGATTCACTTCTAAAAAACCGCCGGCTATGCCGGCGGTTTTTAATCGAACGGTATGAGGTACGTCAGTCCTTCCTTTTGCGCGACACGTTGAGGATTGCCAGCGCGTAAAACACGGCGGCGGTCGCCAACAAAATTACGATGCCGGCTGCGGACGAAAGGATCGTGTCACCGAACTTGTAATTCACGCCCATGGCGAGGCGGAAGCCTTCCTCCGCCGCCGAATCCAGAGCAGCGGCTTTCAGAGGAGCCTCCATCATGATCTGGCGCATCAGTGCGCCCGCGTGGGAAACGGGAAAAATCCGGATTGCGGTCTGCACGGATGCGGGCAGTGAACCGATGGGGATATAGATGCCCGTTAAAAAGCCGATCAGCGTGCCGATCACCGTGCTTGCCGTCGTGAAAGCGTTGGCGCTTTTAAAGAAGGATACCAGAAAAAACACCATCGCGCTGCTGGAAAGCACGGAAAGTAAAATGCAGCCGAACACGCGGAGCATGCCGGATAGGCTCATCAACTCTCCGCCGTAGGCGACGATGTACACCTCGGCAAGCACGAAGGTAATCACGCTCATGATCACGCCGATGATGAAGGAGCTCAGGATATAGCCGCCCACCAGCGAGGAGCGCTTGACGGGAGACGCGGTAAAATCCTTGAACACCTTTTTCGTTTTATCTTCGATCATGATGCCGTACGCGCCCATGGTCGTGGTGAGCGAAGTCACCGCGAGAAGGCCCGCCATGATCCAGCTGTCCGTCACGAAGCGGGCATGATCGCCCATCCATTCCATGTTGGAGGTGAGCATGTTCCCCAGGAACAGAACATACAGGCCGATGATGATGAAAACCGCCAGCAGCGAGAAAAACACCGAGGATTTATCCCGAAAATACAGCTTCAGGTTCCGTCTTGCGATGTTGAGAATCATCATTCTCTCATCTCCTTCCCTGTGATGCCGATAAACGCTTCCTCCATGCTGCCGGAGAGCACTTCAAAGCCTTTGATCAACTCCTCGCAGTCCTTGAGGATGGGCAGCGCGTCGATGGTTTTAGGAACGCGCAGCGAGAACATGCCGCCCGTTGCCTCAAACGTCAATCCGGCTTGCCCGAGCGCGGCGGCCAGCGCTTGCGCGTCCTTAGGAACAAGGCGGAGATGGTCGCTGCTGTATTCCTCCCGCAGCTTGGCGGGCGTACCCTTGGCGACGATTGCCCCATCGTCGATCACGGCAACATAATCCGCGCCTGCGGCCTCCTCCATATAGTGCGTGGTCAAAAAGACCGTCATGCCGGATTCCTTCTGCAGCCTGCGCACTGTTTCCCAAACGTTCTGACGGGTCTGCGGGTCAAGGCCGGTGGTCGGCTCGTCGAGAAACAAGACTTTAGGCGTATTGACGAGCGCCCGCGCGATATCCGCGCGCCGCCGCTGGCCACCCGAAAGTTTGCCGTACGGGCGGTCGATAAAATCCTCCGTCTCCGCCGCCTTTGCCGCAGCATCGACGGCGTTTTTAAGCTTTTCTCCGCCAAGGCCGTACAGGCTGCCGCGCATGGCTAAATTTTCCCGCACGGTCAGCAGCGCGTCAAGCACGCTGTCCTGAAACACGACGCCGATGAGAGAACGGATTTTGTCATCCTCCCGTCCGAGGACATGCGAATCCACAACGACCCTGCCCGCGTCCGGCTTGAGGAGCGTGCAGATCATATCGATGCTTGTGGACTTGCCCGCGCCGTTTGGCCCCAGATAGGCGAACAGCGTGCCCGCATCCACATAAAAGTCCACGCCACGCACAGCCTGCACGGAACCGTAGCTCTTTTTAAGACCCTCCACCTCGATTATTTTTTCCATACCCCACCCCACCTTCTGCATAAGTGTTTTTATTATACAGGGAATACCATTTGCTGTAAATCACAGGCGCGCGTAAACGCCGATAAATAACGGGCGCTTTTCCAACGCCCACCCCGTCTGGTATACTGATGATGCACAAGCTTCGCGAGAGGAGTTTTTCCATGCATGACAAGGACGTAAAAGGCATCCTCTCCCCCAAAAACGGCATGAACCTCTACCGCGGCTGCACGCACGGCTGCATCTATTGCGACTCACGAAGCCTCTGCTACGGAATGGATCACGACTTTGAGGATGTTGAAATTAAGCGCAACGCCCTCAATCTGCTCGAGGACGCGCTTCGCCGCAGGCGAGAGAAGGGCATGATCG
Organism: uncultured Clostridium sp.; assembly: GCA_964550295.1. GTDB lineage: Bacteria > Bacillota > Clostridia > Christensenellales > CAG-138 > Phil1. The sequence goes on from CAZJYV010000187.1 coordinate 2,378, forward strand.
GCACCGGGGCGATGTGCGACCCCTACCTTCCACTCGAACAAACAGAGCTTCTCACACAGCGCAGCCTTGCACTGATTGAAAAATACGGCTTTGGCGCCGCGCTCCAAACAAAATCCGATCTGGTCCTGCGCGACCTCGACCTGCTCAAGCGCATCCACGCAAGAACCAAGTGCGTCGTGCAGATAACGCTCACAACACACGACGAAACTCTCTGCCGCATCCTTGAACCAAACGTATGCACGACCGCGCGCCGCGCGGAGGTGCTGCGGATATTGCAGGGCGAGGGCATCCCGACGGTGGTGTGGCTCTCCCCCATCCTGCCGTTCATCAACGACACGGAGGAAAACCTGCGCGGCATCCTCGATGATTGCTTTGAGGCAAAGGTGAAGGGCATCATCTGCTTTGGCATGGGTGTGACGCTTCGTGCCGGAAACAGGGAGTATTTCTATAAAAAGCTGGATGCGCACTTCCCCGGCATGAAGGAGCGTTATATGCGAGCCTTCGGCAACAGCTATGTGTGCAACAGCCCCCGGGACGAGGCGCTGATGCGCATTTTTCATGCGGAATGCGAAGCGCACGGCGTGCTGCACGAGGTGGACGCGGTGTTCGGGTATCTGCATGCGTTCGAGGAGAAGAAGAGAGAAGAGCAGATGCGTTTTATATAAACGATTCAAGCGCACCTTATTGATCGATAGCGAGACCCCGCGCCAATGAAAACATCGCATAACAGAAAAATAAGACTGCTGCGCAAAACGGGCGACAGCGGACGGTATTTATGTTATGATAGGCAACAGCGCATTCATAGGCGGCGATATCTGCTGACATCCGGGCGCACTGCTCGAAAAAGCGGCTGATTTGTTGAAAAAATAAGGCCTTTTCGCGCAAAGTTCTGTTGACACCCCCTATCCCCTGTGATAAAATGCGTTGGTGAGCCGCTCCGCGCCGGCTTTATAAGTGTGGCGAAATCCGCCGCCGTTTGCGGGCGAGACTGTGATCAGGAGGTGCAAAACGTGTACGCGATCATTCGTACGGGAGGCAAGCAGTACAAGGTTGAAGCAGGCGACGAGATCCTCGTCGAAAAGCTCGACCTTGAAGATGGCAGCAAGGTCTTCTTTGAAGTGCTGATGCTTTGTGACGGCGAAACCGTAACTGTGGGCAAGCCCATTGTTGAGGGAATCGTTGCCAAAGGCGAAGTTATTGAGCAGGTCAAGGGCAAGAAAGTTATCGTCTTCAAGTATAAGCCCAAGAAAA
>CAZJYV010000188.1:0-3536 GCA_964550295.1 uncultured Clostridium sp.
GCGCCCTTGACTGCGGCGATATCCTCGGAGAACTCGATCACCGCGCCGGTGGCCTTTGCGACCGCGCGCATTTCGGCAACGAGCCTCTCATCGGGAAAAAGTTCCTTTGGCGCGACGCCCACAAAGTGCATCCCCATTTTGGCCGCGCCGATCATCAGGGAGTTGCCCATGTTATTGCGCGCATCCCCCACGAAGCACAGCTTCACCTTGGATAAGGGCTTATGCACATGCTCCTCGATGGTCAGAAAGTCCGCGAGAATCTGCGTGGGATGATACAGGTCGGTCAAGCCGTTCCACACGGGCACACCGCTGTATTTGGCGAGCAGCTCCACATCGCTCTGCTTGAAGCCGCGGTATTCGATGCCGTCGTAAAAGCGGCCCAGCACCTTTGCCGTGTCCTCAAGGGATTCCTTTTTGCCCATCTGCGAGTTGGAGAGGAAGGTGCAGCAGGCGCCTTCGTCGAACGCGGCCACTTCGAACGCGCAGCGCGTGCGGGTGGAAGCTTTTTCAAACAGCAGCACGATGTTGCGGCCTGCGAGCAGGTCGCCCTTGATGCCCGCGCGCTTCTTCGCCTTGAGGTCGTGCGAAAGGTCGAGCAGATAGCGGATTTCATCGGGCGCAAAATCCTTGAGGGTCAGAAGGGAACGTCCTTTCAGATTGACTGGCATAGTTTTACTCCTTTATCGGTTTGGTTTTTTATGCATGATTAAGCATTATAGCTCATAATTATACGCTTTGTCTACATACGGACTTGTAAACGCACGCAGCAGCGCGCCGTAATCCGGCGTAAAGGAGAGGGTGTCGCCAACCTCATATCGCCCACGCGCCCGCGTGAGATCCACCAGCAGGTGATCCGAGCTTGCGCCGAGGATGGACGTGTCCGCGTCGCGCGGCGCAAGGCCCTCCGGCACAACATCCTGCCTGCCCGCGGCCAAAATGCCGCGCAGCATCGCGCCCTGATCCTCAAACGTGACCCGCTCGCCAAAGGCGTTGAGTCCGCCTGTTCCCACGGGCTTGCTCGGCTTTTCCTTCACCTCGATAAGCTCCGCCTCAAACGTGAAGCAATCCGGGTAAAAGCCGTCCATCAGCGTGCCGTTCACCGTTTCGTTGCCCAGCAGATATCCTTCCCCGATGCGCAGGTTGTTGATGCCGCGGGGAAGCGTTTTGTTCAGCAGCATGGGCAGCGAGCTTGAGTTGCCGCCGGAAACGAACGGGATCGCAAGGCCCGATTCCCCGCGCAGCCACTCGGCAAGTGCAGCCAGACCGCCGAGGTTCTCCTCATCGGGCACGATGCCCCCGAAGCAGGTGAGGTTGACGCCCACGCCGTATAAGTCGAGCATATCCTCACCCGCGACAGCCTGCGCGAGCGCGAGGATGTCCGCCCGGTTTTCAAAAAACACGCCTTCGCGCAGGTCGCCCATGTCGATCATCAGCACGACTTTGTGCCGCCGCATCTGGCGCTTCGCTTCCGCGCCCAACAGGCGGATGGTGGAACGCTCGCTTTGCTGGCTCACTTCGCAGTGCGCAATGACCTCCCGCACCTCGCTCGGCTGGGCGACGCGCAGCAGGTAACGCGGCTTTGCGGTTTGCAGGGAGGCAAGGTTTTTCATGCGCGAGTCGGCGATGAAATCCACTGCGCACCCCTCGATCAGCTCTGCGATGCGCGCATGTGCGCAAACGCATTTGGTCACGATGGCGCAGGTGCAGCCCGCGCCGTGGCACAGGGCCGCGATGCGCTCGATGTTGTGTTTGAGTTTGTTGAGATCCGTTACAATGCGGGGATACATGGCGCCTCCGTTTGTCTCGTTATGCCTCAATCGCAAGGCTGTGCCTGAGCAGTTTGAGCGCCGCCTGGGGGTAATGCTTGGAAAGCACGCCCAGCGACGCCATGATGTATTCGTCGTCAAAGAGCAATCGCAGTTCGCCCGGTCTGGGATAGAGCATCATGCCCGCCGCATTGCAGTCCGCGATGGCGCGCAGCAGCTGCTCCCTGTGGGGCAGCCTTGTGAGCGCGCCGCCCGTGCCGACGATGGTTCGCACCGCCGTCAGGTCCTTGCCCTCGGCGATGGTCTTCCTGCCCGAAGGGGTATAGAGATAGCGCAGCTGACCCGCGTGGCGCTCCACCGCTCTAACGCCCGCTTCCCGGCAGAGCCGCTCGGTCAGGATGAGCTGCGCCTCCGTTTCCGGGATGGGACGGTAGGCCGCCATAACGGCCCCGATGTCGAGTTTCAGCTCGTTGCGCAGCGTGTCCTCGCCGATCATCTCCACCACGTTTTTCGCGTTGATGTAAAGGCCGAGGTCGCCCTCGACGGTGCGCTTGGCAAAAGGTTCGGGGGAGGTCTGCAAAATCGCAATCTCGGCGGAACCGCCGGTTACGCTGTGCACGTCCGTCGTGGCGCCGCCGATGTCAACGGTCACGAGGTCGCCGATGTCGTTGTAAAGCAGCTGGCTCGCCTCCATCACCGCGCCGGGCGTGGGGATGATGCTGCCCGTGACCATATCCCGGATGTGTTCCATGCCGGGGGCTTTGATGATATGCGTTTCGAACACGGCGTGGATGATCTTGCGCGCGGGTTCGATGTTGAGTTTATCGAGTTTGGGATATACGTTTTCCGTCATGCTGCACGGGATGCCGGCTTTTTCAAAAAGATCCTGCACGGCGCGCTGATTCTGCACGTTGCCCGCATAGATGACGGGTGCGCGGATTCCGGACTCCGCAATCGCTTTTGCGTTGAACAGGGCGGTTTCCCGCTCGCCGTAGTCCGTGCCGCCCGCGAGGAGGATGAGGTTGGGTTCCACCGCCGCGATGTCCTCCAGGTCGTATGAGGAGAGCTTTCCGGCGGTCGCAAGTTTGATGATTGCGCCTGCGCCGAGTGCCGCCGCCTGCGCAGCCCGCACCGTCATATCGTAGACGAGGCCGTGTACGCACATGCGAAGGCCGCCCGCCGCGGAGCTGGTTGCCAGCATTTCCCCGTAGGTGAGCGTATCCCAGCCCATGTTCTTCTTCAAATCGTCCGTCGCGCCCGCGAGGCCGACGCGCACATCCCCCGCGAGTACGGAGGTCGGCGCGCAGCCCTGTCCGGCAAAACGCGGTTCGCCCTCGTGAATGCCCGTAAAGGCATTCACGAGGGTCGTTGTCGAACCGATTTCCGCTACCAGTACATCGATGTGCATGGTTTTTCGATTCCTATTCTCAATCGTCTGAATCGTTATTCACGATTCACTGTTCGATTTTCGTTATTTGCCTTCCAACTCCCTGCGGCGTTTCACCAGGAAGGTCGCCACATGGTTGCCGTGGCTGCCGCGGCCGAAGCCCTCGTCCGCGCCGTTTGCGCGCGCCAGCGAGGAGGCCACCTGCGTGCCGCCCGCCACGAAGATCAGCTTGTCGCGCGCGCCCATTTCCGTGGCGATGCGGTTGATCTTGGCGATGTTCTTATAATGGATGTCGTCATGGCTGATGATGGTGGAGGCAAGCATCGCGTCCGCGTTGAGTTCGATGGCCGCGTTGACGAGCTTTTCGGGCGGTACTGAGGTGC
>CAZJYV010000189.1:0-3506 GCA_964550295.1 uncultured Clostridium sp.
TGCCCAAACTAGGCCCCCGCGCCTACGAGCAGTGCGCGGGCTTCACCCGCGTGCCGGAGAGCAAATCCGTTCTGGACAACACCGGCGTGCACCCCGAAAGCTACGCCGCGGCCGAAAAACTGCTTTCCCTCTGCGGCTACGAACTCGGGGATGTGGCGGAGGGGAGGATCGTCGATCTGCCGCTTCGCGTGAAGGCGTTGGGCGAGGAGAAGGCCGCGAAGGAATGCGACGTCGGCTTGCCGACGCTGCGCGATCTTGTGAAGGAGCTCGTCAAACCCGGGCGCGACCCGCGGGATGAGCTGCCGCCACCGGTGCTGCGCACGGACGTGCTCGACCTTAAGGATATCCAGCCCGGCATGGTGCTCACGGGCACGGTGCGCAACGTCATCGACTTCGGCGCGTTCGTCGATATCGGCGTGCATCAGGACGGCCTCGTGCACATTTCGGAAATCGCCAATAAATTCATCCGCCATCCCTCGGAGATCGTGTCCGTGGGCGACGTGGTGAAGGTGTTCGTTTTGTCCGTGGACGTGGCGAAAAAACGCATCTCCCTCTCGATGAAGCAGGCGAAGGAATAACGTCTTCGGATTTTATAGAAATATAAATAAGTGCATAAACAGATAGTTCATTATTTACAGTCTGTTCATTTCATTGGAAGGAACGGGCTGTTATAATATTCCTATCAATCACAGGGGGATAAGCGATGAAACGCCGTGCTCTGCCGCCCCTTTTGGTGCTGGCCGCGCTGCTCGCGCTTTCGGGCTGCGCGGACGGAGGTTTTATCGATATCACCGCGCCGCCTCCTCCGACGGAGGCGCAGACGCCGGTTATTCCCGCGACGCCAAGTCCGGAGCCGACGTTCGACGAGGCGCGCTTCCTCGAGGAAAACGGGCCGGAGGGCCTGACGGCGCTCGAATTCGCCGAGAAGTATCCCGCGCCTGTGTGCGACGAGATACAGTTCGGATACCTCACTTCCTTTGAGGATGGAAAGATGACCTTTGAAGAGGCGCTGTGGCTCACGGGGGACGACGTGCCGTATGGCGAGCCGTATGCGATCAAGACGACGGGGCGGAGCATAACCCTCGAAGCGGGAGAGGACTGCCAGTTCTGGATTTTATGGGTAAGCCACTGGATGTATCCCGCGCGCATCGGAGAAGCCGACTTTGTCGCATACTGCGGAATGCCCGGCGTGCCGCTGCCTTTTCAATTCTATATTTCAAACGACTGCGTGATGATGGTCTGCGAGCAGTACAGGCAGTGAACCTGTAACGCAAAACCGGGATAAGGAGCCGATCCGATGAAACCGATGAAATTCCTTGCGCTTTCCCTTGCGGTTTTCCTGCTGTCCGGCTGCGCCGCGCCGACTGAAAACGCTGTGCCGACGGAACTGGCCACGACGCAGGTCGCACCGTCTGCAACGCTGCCCGCGCCGCCTACGACGGCTGTAATCAAGCCGTCCCCGGTGGCGGAAGCATTGCCGGAAACGTTTTGGCCCGCAACGACAGGGAGTGCTTCCGTATATGAAATCGCGGAATTATCCCCGCCGGACGAGTTGCTTTTCAGAAATGTTTTAGGAAACGCGGCGGCGACCTGCTGCGTCCAACTTGCGGAATTTTACAAAACATACGCGCAGCGGCGCGCATCTATGGAAGCGATGAACGAGGAAGAGGCAGGCAACCTGGATTCGCAGATGGGTTTTCAGATTACCTATCTCGGCCATGTTCGTAATTTGTTTCCTCTTGAAGGCGGCACGCACGCGTGCATGGAAAGCGAGGGCGTGATTTTTTCCGAATTTCTGCTGCTCCGCGGCGGCGAGGAAATGGCGCTGGGCTTCGCAGCACCTTTGGGCAAGCATTTTGCTGAAATGAAGATTGCGGTGTATATAGACGGATATCCCGCGAACGCTTTCCTTGATAGTTACCCGCTTACGCAGGGGACTGACGAGCAATACGCGATCTATACGGTCCATCGGGCGCGGGGCGTACAATCGAGCGCCGACGAATCGCTCGTCGAGGTCAGGCTTGCAGATGCGAATTTCGTTTTTCGTGTGCGCTGGGATAAAGCGCCGCCTCTCTATCCCGAAACGGAGGAGCAGGCGAAGAATTGGCTGCTTGAGGCCGAGGCCCTCCGCAATGCAATTCCCCTGGACTTTGTCTGCGTCAGTCTGGGGGACACGAGCCGGACGGAAAATGGTTTGACGTTTGAGCTTACGGAGCTTTCCGCGGCGGGTTATACGATCCGCGTCGCCTTCGACGTGACGGCCGAGGCAAATTATGACGAGGTGCGCGAGCCGCGCTACAATATTACGGATATCCGTTTGATCGCCGGGGTTACGGAATACCATATCGGTGTGAACTTAGCCGTAAGACGCGTAATGCCGACGGATTTTGCTCTGAAGGCGGGGGAAACCTGTTCCCTCTGCTGGGAGATGGAACTGCCCGTGTATGTTGACAAACTACTTGGCAAGCAGATTACGCTTGCTTTCGGCACGCACGCGCACGCGTCCGACGGAACGGGATTGAACACGGATACGCCCAGAGAATATGCTTTCCTGCTGAAAATCGACGTGGCGGCTTAACACGCGTGAATTCTACTCCACATACTCATACCCCGCGTTCTCGCTGCGCAGATCGAACACGCGGTTCCCCTTTTCCCACAGCCGGAAGCGGGCGCACGCGCGGTTGCTCTCGCGGATCACGCCCGTCATCCGTCCGCTGACTGGTGAAAACAGAGGATGGGCGGCTGCGCAGCTTCGGATATCGATTTTGAGCAGCAGTTTTCCCTGCGACAAAACCACATAGCCTGGCTCGGCGGCACGGATGCGCACGCCCTTGTAGGTGGCGAGGCGGTATTCCCGCTCCCCGTAGACGACGGCGCAGATGCAGCCCGTGAAATGGCCGCCGAGGAAAGGGATGCGCGCGATGGAAAGCATCACGCTGCACGGCTCGCGGAAGGCGCTGCACTGAATCCACTGGTAGGAGGTGGGGAAGGAGGTTCCGCTGTCCCGCTCGATGTAGCCGAATCCGCCGTCAAAAACCGTTTCCTTTCCCTGTGCGAAGATGGAGCCGCGCAGTTCGTGCCGCATGCTGATGACCTCGTGGCGGCATTCCATTGGCAGACGCTGGAACGGCCCCATGATAGCCCCTTTGAGCTTTGTCGGCTGACCGTAGCGGATCTCGCCCTGCACGCTGGGCAGGTCGATCACAACGCCCTCCATGGAAAACACGCAGCTGCCTGCGCGTATCACACCATCCTGAACGCTGAAATGGTCCACGTCGAAGTTCTGGGAACCGCTGTCCCCGATCATCTGCACGAACGCGCCGCCCTCGGCCCTGCCCGGGATGAAGGCAAGCGTTTCGCCGCCCGCCTGATGCTTGAAGTACCAGCCCTCGAAATGATCTTTTTTCATATCCGCCCCCTGCTCAATGAAACACTGCCCTGTCCGCCCGATGGCGAAGGCGCTGTTTCCGCTCTTAACATCCGTTTCCATAGTATCAACAGAATGG
>CAZJYV010000190.1:0-3493 GCA_964550295.1 uncultured Clostridium sp.
GGCCGTACCGCCCGAGCAGCGCGCCGAGCAGATAGTACGACGCGCGCATTTTAGATACCATATCGAACGTCACATGATAGTTATGGATGCCGCGCGGGTCGATGCGCATGCCGCCATCCTGCGTGGACTCAACCGTTGCGCCGATTTTCAGCAGGATCTGCTCGAGCATGGCAACATCCTCGATGCAGGGCAGGTTCTCCAGCCTGCAGCTTTCACCCGCAAGGATCGTCGCGGGAATGATCGCAAGCGCCGCGTTTTTCGCGCCGCTCACCGTTACGCTCCCCTCGAGCCTGTTGCCGCCGTTGATTACATAATATGCCATATCGCAGTCAACCGCTCAGTGTCCGCAGCTTGAGCAGGAGCCGCAGCTACCGCCGCAGCTTCCGCCGCAAGCGGATTTTCCGCCCGCGCATCTGCCCTCGTAAGCGCGCTCCGCGGCGCTTTGGCACGCGGGGCATTTTATGCTTTTGATCCCCGAAAGGGCAACCAGCTCGTCAAACACTTTGCCGCATTGCGTGCAGCGAAATTTCAATAAAGGCATTGTTTCCTCGTCTCCCGTATCGTTAGCTTTTGTATCTTACCATCAAAAAGGCCTCTTGGCAAGCTTGCGCCCCCGCGTCAGCTTAAATAGAAGCGCGGATTGTACGCGATGCCGTCGGCGCGGATCTCAAAATGCAGCAGCGGCCCATCGCAGGTGCCCGTGCTGCCGGCATAGGCGATCACATCGCCCTGGGCGACAGCGTCGCCGATCAATACCGCAGCGCGCGACACATGCGCGTAGCGCGTGACGAAACCGCCGCCGTGGTCGATCTCAACCATCAAACCGTATCCGCCGCGCTCCATCACGCAAACCACCGTGCCCGCACAGGCGGCAAGCACGGGGTCGCCTTCCTTTGCTTCATAATCGAGGCCGAGGTGCAGCACACCCCGATGCTGTCCGAAGTTGAGCGTGATGATTCCCTGAGCAATCGGCTTGATAAAGGTCAGCGCGCCCGCGGCGGGACCTTCCCGCCCTTCGCTCCGGCCGGGCACGGCGTCCCAGTCGATTGCCTGTGTTCCCTCCAGAATAGAAGCATCGATGGGTGCAACGACGCTGCCCGCAGTCGTTTCGGGGTCGCCCTCAAGCACGCCGTTGATGTAGCGCGCAACGGTTACTTCATGCGTGCTGCCGTTGCGCCCCATGCGCACGATCAGCCTCGTTCCCTTGAGCAGGTCCTTCGTTTGCTCCGTGATTGTTTCACATGAAACATTTGTCACCCTTGAGGAGGCGAGCGTGGTCAGCACGATGAGCGGCGTGTCTGCCCCCGTAAAAAACGCGTATAGGTCTTCGTATGTGGAAAGCTGCGCCGCCTCGTCCGCCGTGGCGTCCCGCAGGCTCACTTCGTTCATAATGCCCGTGTCCGGTATGCCCACGCCGTCCGCACGGAGCTGAAAATACGCGCAGACGTCCGTGAGCAGCGCCTCGGCAGCCTCCCTGCTTGCAACAACACCGCTTATCTGCCCGTCGATGTCGATCGCGGTCGGCGCAAAGATGGAAGTGACCGCAGGCGAAGAGGCGGCTTGGGCAGATTGTGCGGTGGATGCGGGCGAAGGTTTGGGGGAAGGGGAGGGCGCGGGCGTCACGAGCGCCCATTGGGGAACGACGGCCGCGTTGCGCGTGAAATACGCGCCCGCCATGCCGCCCGCCACCAGCAGCGCGAAGGCGCAAAGCAGCGTCCGGCGGAGAGCCGTGCTGCGCCGTACATCTTTTTCCAACCGTTCTGCCTCGTCCGGAGGCCGATTTTCACGCTTTCCCATGTTCCTGATTATACCGCCGCTTCCATATGATTGCGAGTAAATTTTCTGTGTCCGGCTATCAAAAAAGCGGCTTTCGCCGCTTCTGATCATGCGATCATGCTTTTCTCACCCGCTCCACCGTTCGCGCGAAGGGGGGCAGCAGGGCGACGATGACGCACAGCACGGTTTCCACGCCGATGGTGGAGGCGTTATATGCGAGGGAGTACCAGAAAGGCTGCATATTCCAATCCGCGGCGTAGGCGGCGAAAAAAACGAGGCCGGAAATTACGCTGCACGCCATGCGCGCAAAGCCGGCGACCGCCATGCCAAGCGGCAGGCTTTTCGGGAACAGCGAGCCCAGACCGAGCGCGGTGAAGGCAAACAGATAATCGAGCGCGAACTGCACGGGATGCACCACGTATGCGCCCTGAATCACCTGCAGCAGGCTGTACGCGAGCGCGGCCGCAAAGCCGTACGCGGGACCGTAGAGATAGCCGAACAGCACGACCGGCAGCATGGCGCACAGCGTCACCGTTCCGCCCATGGGCAGGGAAAAAAGTTTGATGTAGCTGAGTACGAACGCAACGGCAAGGCACAGCGCGCCCTGCACGAGCGCGCGGGTGGAGATGCGGCGCGACGGGGCGGGGGCGGCGGCCTCCCGGCGATGCTTCTCAAGGCGGATGAGCGCAACGATTAGAATGCCGATGACGATGGCGGCCCCTGCGATCATCAGCACTTCCGTAAGGGTCAGCTCCGCGAGCTTTTCAAACAGCACGAATTGCATACGAGTTCCTTTCCAAACAAAAAGCCCCCACATAATGCGGGGACATCACAGGCCGGAAACAGGCCGTTTGATCGTATTTGTCCTCCGCTTCCCTTCGACGGCATTATCCGTATCAGGTTCCAAGGGTATCTCTCAGCACGAGCGCCTCAGGCGTCGGCTCCCCCAGCGGGCTGTATTCTGTTCGCGTTCATGGTATCACTTAGGCGCGTTCCTGTCAACGGCGCGGAGGAAAACGGCGGCCGCACAACTGTTTTCTTGCCAGATCGGCAAAAGCAGAGTATAATAGGACGGTTTTATAAAGGAGAGTGTATATGAACGAAAAAATTCGCAACATCGCGATTATCGCGCACGTCGATCACGGCAAAACCACGCTGGTGGACTGCCTTCTAAGGCAGAGCGGCGTTTTCCGCGCGAATGAAGCTGTACAGGAACGCGTCATGGATTCCGGCGATCTGGAGCGTGAGCGCGGCATCACCATACTGTCCAAGAATACGGCGGTTTCCTACAAGGGCTACCGCATCAACATCATCGACACGCCGGGCCACGCGGACTTCGGCGGCGAGGTGGAGCGCATCCTTCAAATGGTGGACGGCGTGCTTCTGCTCGTGGACGCGTTTGAGGGCTGCATGCCGCAGACGCGCTTTGTTCTGAGAAAGGCGCTGGAACTTCACAAGGTTCCGGTCGTCGTCGTCAACAAGGTGGACAGGTCCGGCGCGCGCCCGATTGAGGTCGTGGATGAAACGCTGGAGCTGTTCATGGAACTTGGCGCTCTGGCGGAGCAGCTCGATTTTCCCGTTGTGTACGCGTCCGCGCGGGAAGGCGTGTCCGGTCTGGATCCCAATAACCTCGGCCCGGATATGAGCGCGCTGTTCGATACGATTCTTTCCGCCATTCCCGCACCAGCGTGCGACCTTGAAGCGCCGCTGCAAATCC
>CAZJYV010000191.1:0-3464 GCA_964550295.1 uncultured Clostridium sp.
ACTCGGCCGCGAGTTGGAGCTGTTCACGACGGTGGACATCATCGGGCAGGGGCTGCCGATCCTTCTGCCCAAGGGGGCGCGGATCATCCAGCTTCTGCAGCGCTTTGTGGAGGATGAGGAACAAAAGCGCGGCTACCTGCTGACAAAAACGCCCTTCATGGCAAAGCGCGACTTGTATAAAGTCAGCGGCCACTGGGACCATTACCGGGACGGCATGTTTATCATGGGCGATCAGGATGACGAGGAGGCGGAGGTTTTTGCCCTGCGTCCGATGACTTGTCCTTTCCAGTTCATGGCATACCTCAACCGCAGCCGTAGCTACCGCGACCTGCCGCTTCGCTATAACGAAACGTCAACGCTTTTCCGTAACGAAAGCTCCGGCGAGATGCACGGGCTGATCCGCGTGCGGCAATTCACCATCTCCGAAGGTCATCTTGCCTGCCGCCCCGACCAGGTGGAGGAGGAGTTCAAGGGCTGCCTTAACCTTGCGCAGTATTTCCTGAAGGTTCTCGGCCTCGACGAGGATGTTTCCTACCGCTTTTCCAAGTGGGATGAGAACGACAAGGATAAATACATCGGCGAGAAGGAAACCTGGGAAAAGACGCAGGATGAAATGCGTTGCATACTCGACGACATCGGCATCAAATATCACGAGGCGGATGGCGAGGCGGCGTTCTACGGACCCAAGCTCGATATCCAGATCAAGAACGTCCACGGCAAAGAGGATACGCTCATCACCATCCAGATCGACTTCCAGCTTGCGGAGCGGTTTGGCATGATGTATACGGACGCGGACGGTGAAAAGAAATATCCCGTCGTGCTGCACCGCACATCCATCGGCTGCTATGAACGCACGCTTGCGCTGCTGATTGAAAAATATGCAGGCGCGTTCCCAACGTGGCTCGCCCCCGCGCAGGTCAAGGTTCTGGCGATGACGGACCGCACGCAGGATGCGGCAGAGAACGTCGCGCACGAGCTGGAAAAGTACGGCATCCGCGTGGAGCGCGACATGCGCAACGAAAAAATCGGCTTCAAGATTCGCGAGGCGCAGTTGCAGAAGGTTCCCTACATGCTGATCATCGGCGACAAAGAGGTTGAAAACGGCGTGGTCGCGGTGCGCTCGCGCAAGGGCGGCGACCTGGGTACGATGCCGCTGGCGGACTTCATACGCCGGATCAACGAAGAAATCCTTACAAAGGCACACGACTGACGGGGGAGGATGCAATGGATAACGAAAAAGATGTGATCGTACTGCTTGATGAAACCGGCGGACAAACGCGCTTTGAGCATGTGCTGACCTTCCTGTACGAAGGCGCGCGCTACGTCGCGCTCATCCCGGCGGATGAGGCGGATGATGAGGAGGCGGAGGTCGTGCTTCTTCGCATTGAGGAGAAGGGCGGTTCCGACGTTTATGTGAGCATCGACAACGAGGTGTTGCTCGATGAGGTGTTCAACGAATTCCTCGATCTCATGGATGAAGTTGAGGACGATGATTCCGGGAACGATGACGGGGACGACGGGGAGGATGCGTGACGATGGAGCCTCTGCTCAGGCCGCAACTGTTTCCCGGCGCGCGCGTGGCGATCATCGGCCCTTCCAGCTACATCGGCGACGGCAAGCTGGAGCGCTGCGTGCGGGCGGCTGAATCGCTCGGTTTGGAGCCTGTGGTATATGAAAGCGCACGCTCCAGCCGCGGATACCTGAGCGGTCCGGATGCGCTGCGCGCAGGCGATATCAACGCGGCGTTCGCGGATAAAAGCATCGACGGCATCTGGCCTACGCGCGGCGGGTACGGCGCAAACCGCCTGCTGCCGCTCATCGACTTCGATACGATCCGCAGGAATCCGAAGTTCTTCGGGGGATTCAGCGATGTTACGGCGCTGCTGACAGCCATCACGCAGCAATGCGGCTTTGTGACTTACCATTGTTTGATGGCGGGCAGCGATGCGTTTGAAAAGAGCGACAGCTGTTCCCTCAACTCGCTTCGGGCGTTGTTCTTTGGGGATTGCGCCGCGTGCGCGAATCCGGAGGAGAGTCCGCGCGGCAAAATCAACGGCGGGCAGGCACAAGGAATGCTCTGCGGGGGCAACCTTTCGCTTCTGGCAGCTTCGATGGGAACGCCGTGGGAGATCGACACGAAGGACAAAATCTTGTTCATCGAGGAGATTAACGAAAGGCCCTACCGTGTGGACGCGTTCCTGACGCAGTTGAGGAACGGCGGCAAGTTTGAGGCGTGCGCGGGCGTTCTGCTCGGTCAGTTCTCCGACTGCGGCGCGGAAAAGCCCGATAAGTCCCTCACGCTCGATGAGGTTTTTCAGGAGCTCATCGGCCCCGCGGGAAAACCCGTCATCACGGGCGTGACCTGCGGGCACTGCATCCCGAGCATCAGCCTGCCCATGGGCGCATCGTTCTATATGGATGCGGATACGGGGGAGTTTGGGGAGGCTCTGTAATGGAAACCGGCAGCCTGCGGGATACCATCACAAACCTTGCAAGGCAAAACCTTGTTGACGAGGTGCGCTTTGTAGACGCGAAGAATCTGCCGGAATCGCTATTGGGTTTTGATGGCAAGCGGTTTATCGGCAGGCAGCCGCGGGAAATCATGCCCGATGCGGAAACGGTGATTCTGTTCGGCACATACATCGGTGCGTTTTATTTGGAGCGGAAGCCCGGCATCGGCCGCACGACCCGTCTGACGCTTTCCGGCTTTTACAGCAACGTCGTAAAGCCCCTTCATGCAATTGCGCAGGCTCTTGCCGGCGAAGGCTTTGAGACGCATGTCGTCGATACGGAAACGGACGAGGTATCCGTGCCGCTCAAGCCCCTCGCCGTGAAGGCGGGTCTGGGCTGGATCGGTAAAAACAGCCTGCTGCTCAATAAGAAGTATGGAAGCTTCCTTGCCCTCGGCGCAATTCTGACAAACGCGAAGCTTGCCGAATCCTATCCGTATTACGGCAATTTCTGCAAGAGCTGCACGCGCTGCGGGGAAGCGTGTCCCACGGGCGCTCTGGGCAAGCCGTACGATTTGAACAGGAGCTTTTGCCTTTCAAACCTCCTTGAATCTGACACGCCTGAGGACGAAAACCTCCTGCGCCGCTTTGAGGATGCGGATCTGAACGGCTATTTCTTCGAATGCGATATTTGCCAGAACGCCTGCCCGCACAATCAAAGACACCTCGCGCAGCCGCTTGACACCCCGTTCGGGCGGACGTTCAGCCAAAAGGAACAGCTGGAGAAGATTCTGTCCGTCGCTTCACTCAAAAGCATGGACGAGGCGGAGTATGAGCGCACGATTGCGCCGATCATCGTCGGTTTTCATTTGCCTTATGCGCTTTTTACGCGAAATGTTCGCTTTCTCGATTGACAAACGGCGGAATTGTGTTGTTTTCCCCTTGCGCGGGGATAAACTGCTATGCTATAATTCACGTTGGCACATCCGAATGGAATGGTGTGCCCGCGTAAAG
>CAZJYV010000192.1:0-3441 GCA_964550295.1 uncultured Clostridium sp.
ACCGGCGTAAAGATCGACATTGAGGACGACGGCCGCGTGTTTATCCTCTCCCCCGACGAGAAGGCTTCCGCCGCCGCCAAGAAGATGATCGACGATATCGTGCGCGACATTGAGGTCGGACAAGTCTTCCTCGGCAAGGTTGTGAACATCCTGCCCATCGGTGCGCAGGTTGAGCGCAAGCCCGGCAAAAAGGGTCTTGTGCATATCAGCAAGCTGGCCAACCGACGCGTTGAGCGGGTGGAGGACGTTGTGTCCATCGGCGATGAGATCCTCGTGCGCGTCACCGAGATCAAGCCGGACGGCAAAATCGATCTCACCCGCAAGGGTCTCCTCCCCGAAGATTCGAATAACTGACGCGAACAACTGAACGCGGAGCTGCTCCAAAGGCAGCTCCACGTTTTCAATTTACAGTCTTTGCCGGTTTCGGCGATTGCTTGCAGGAGGTGGGAATATGTCAAAATCAAAAAAAGAGCTGGTTCGGTTTTTGCTTGAGAATGAGGACACCCATTCTATGGAAGATGAGGAGATGCTGCATCTGCTTTTGCAGCAGAAGCTTTCCGATCAATCGAAAGCCGCACTCAGCGACAAGCTAACCACTGGTGAAAAAGCAGCGGACAAGATCGCGCAGTTTGCGGGAAGTTGGACGTTCATTATCGCCTTCATTTCCTGCTTGCTGCTTTGGATCATCGTAAACACAATCATTCTGCTTAACAACGCTTTTGACGAATATCCCTTTATTCTCTTGAACCTGATTCTGTCCTGCGTGGCGGCGCTTCAGGCGCCCGTTATCATGATGAGCCAGAACAGGCAGGAATCAAAGGACAGGCTCCGCTCGCAGAACGATTACAAGATCAACCTCAAGTCGGAGATCATCATCGAGGACATGCACCGCAAACTCGATCAGCTGCTTGCTAATCAGGAGCGCATCGAGATGCACCTTGCATCGATGGAAAAAACAGCGCGTACTGTCGAGGAGCGGGCAAAGGATTAATCCGGCGGCAGCTCCGTGCCGTACGCTTCCGGTTTATCCGCCTCGAATTTGTCGGCCGCCGGCGTTTTGACCTTAACGCGTAGGTGAAGCACCGTAAACAGCGGCACAAGCGTCGCCGCAACAAAGCCGCCGGAGAAGCCGTTGTTATAAAGGTTCATGCCACCATGCAGGTAGCCGACGTTCATCACCATGGAAACGTGGCAGAACCCCGCGATCACGCCCGCGACGATGCCGAAATACCCGGCGATGGGGGCAAGCGTTGCGCCAAATAGGGTGGCGGTCACAGAGATTGTTCCGTTGACCGGATGCATGTTCAGGGCGGAGGCGAGGAACGCGCCCAAAAAGATCGGCAGCGTGTTTTTTGGATGCTTGCCGAATGCCGCAAATCCCATCACGGTAAAGATGCCGCCGACCGTCGCGCCGTTGAGATCGCCGCCGACCAGCAGCACATACGCCCAGGAGATCAAACCCATAACAGCGATGTTAACCAGCGTGATCCCATATCCGCAATCCTCAATAAAATCCGTTTTCAACCTGCCTGACAGCGAGAGCATGATCTTATAATTGGTCAATTTCCATCCGTTGAGATGCAGGCCGTACAAAAGAATCGCAGCGATTAGCGCGAGCAAATAGATGCTCAGCGCTGTGTTGTTGCCGCCGGATAGCAGCAGGCGCGGTTCGATTTGCAGATTGAACATGCGCAGGATACCCGTGGCGAACATGCCGATGATGCCCGCGGTAAAGCCGATGTTATACAGGTTGAAGCCCTGATGAAAATGAAAGCAGGAATCGGCGAGCGGCAAAATGATCAGACCGATGAAAATGCCTGCGCCGCATCCTGCGAGGATGCCGCTCCAAAGCTCAAGCCCGAGTCCGAAGCTCAGCTCGCTCACAAGCGGACCGAGCGAAGTGGCAAACAGGCTGGATACGGCAACATCTCTGTATGGAATGTTTCTGAACCGCGCATGCAGGAATACACCTGCCGTAATGGGCAGCGAGTTATAGAGATTTTTACCGAACAGGGCGAAACCGCATATGGTGAACAGGGCTGCGACCGCCGCACCGTTGAGTTCCACGCGCGCGACGCGGAGGCTGAGCAGCGACACAAGACCGATCACACCGGCGTTGAACAGCGCCGCCCCGAGGCCGCCGACCGCGATATAATCCGTAATCAGCACGCTGGAAGAGAACGATATTCTGATAAAACCGCGCATAAGAGACGCAGGCTCCTGAAACACAAAGGCGAGTGCGATCTGTGCGAGAAAGAATATTCCGAAATGAGCGTAGCCGGGCAGCCTGCGTTCCTGAGTTTTCGGCATTGATGATCCTCCGATGTCGAAACTTGATTAAAATTAAAGCAAACGATGTAAAAACAGAGCTGGATAATATGATTATAAGGGTCTGAAACTCCAAACACAATAGGATAAAACGAAACGATGCGTGAACGTTTCCACAAGCAGACGCCGAAGGTGAGGCGGGAAATAAACACAATAAATCGTTAAAAATATACAAAACAAGCGGTTTATGCGAAAACGGCGCGCCGGGTATGACCCGGCGCGCCGATGCGTTTATGTGTAATGCTGCTGCATCAACCGAAGAGGTGGAACTGCAGGAACAGCGTCGCCATCAGCGAGGACACGAGGGAAACGACCGTAACCTGTGTGTTGATGGACGGGCCGGCTGTATCCTTGAACGGATCGCCCACGGTGTCGCCCACGACAGCCGCTTTATGCGTATCGGAACCCTTGCCGCCGCAGTGACCGGATTCAACATACTTTTTGGCATTGTCCCAGAGGCCGCCGGCGTTGGACATAAACAGCGCCAGCAGCAGGCCGCTTACGATGTTGCCCGTAAGGAAGCCGCCGATTGCCTGAACGCCGCCGACAAAACCGACGATGAGAGTTGCGAGGATCGCCAACACGCCCGCGGGGATGAGTTCCTTGAGCGCGCCGACGGTCGCGATGTCAATGCATTTTTCGTACTCAGGCATCACGCCCGGCTTGCCTTCCTTCAGGCCGATGATTTCCTTGAACTGCCTGTGGATTTCAGCAACCATGCGCTGCGCGTTGCGGTCAACACCCAGGATCAGCATCGCGGAGAACACGGCAGGGATCGCCGCGCCAACCAGCAGACCGAAGAACACGACGGGGTTGGTGATATCAAAGCCGGTTGTCAGACTGAGACCAAGCTCAACTGCCGCCTCATTGACCTCGCTGATGAATGCGCCGAGCAGCGCGATGATCGTAAGACCCGCTGCGCCGATGGCGAAACCCTTTGTCACGGCCTTGACGGTATTGCCCGCGCTGTCGAGCGAATCGGTCACCTCAAGGGCTTTTTCGCCGAGGTTGCCCATCTCAACGAGGCCGCGCGCATTGTCCACGATGGGGCCGTAAGCGTCGTTGGAGATGATCATGCCGACGATGGAAAGCATGCCGACCGCAGCCATGGAG
>CAZJYV010000193.1:0-3395 GCA_964550295.1 uncultured Clostridium sp.
TCAAATACCTGCGGACGGAACATCGAAATAGGGATTGCATATGAAAAAGAGCCTATGCGTTTGAGCGGGGGCTCTTAATTCATCGAATGGGATGCATCAGCGGTTCCCGATGATCGTCGTTTCATACGCAAAGCGCATATCATCCTCAAACCATTGTTTGAAGTTCGTACCCCAGCGGTTGTTGCAAAGCAGATACCAGAAGCCGTCCGCGGGATCGCCGTACGCGTCGTCTACATCGTACAAATGTTTTCCGCCCACGCTGACGAGAGGCGAATCGAAAGCCGTCTGTGAAACATCGCAGTCCGCCCCCTGATAAAGGAGCGCGCGCGCGCCATGCAGTTTGCGGTTGCCGCCCTTTACAACACCAAAGGGCGATATAGGTCTGCCAAGCTTCTCCAAGCTCCAACCGTACGGGTCGGCCGTGGAAACCGACATGCCCAAGAAGATCGCCTCCGGGCTGCGTATGGCGTCCTTATCCCTCCAATACAGCGTTGTTTTGACGGCATCTCCGAATTCGTGCACGATGAGCAACTTCCGTGGGCAGCCGCAGCGTTCGCATAGGTCGGTTTCGGGGCGAAGGACGATGTAGAGCGCGTCGCCCGCACGCACGATTGAATCGGCCAAGGCAAAGGAAAGCGTTCGGCGGATGCTTTCTTCATAGCGCAGGCCGGGCTTTGAAAAATCGCACTCCGCCCAGTGAAAGTTGTTCTTGAGGTCGCGCCCGTAGTCAAAGAAGCAGTCTGCCGCTGTCTTTCCGTCAAACGTTTCATACGCGAACAAACCGAGCTGTGCCTTGCCGTTTACGCGCAGCGCGGGGTTTTCGATATGCGTCAACTCTCCGTTTAGGCCAACCGTCACGCGCCAGCCGCCGACCTCGATCGGCTCATTGATGCGGCAAGGCATTCCCGTCGGGATGTCCGGCATGGTGAAAGCGAGCGCGCTTCGTGCTTCTTCTGCGAGATCAGCAGGCAGCGCCGCGAGCGCTGCATCGATATAAGCGCGTTGCTCCGCGTGAGATGCCTCGAATACGGCATAGGAGGAAACCTCGTTGTCCCCCCGATACTGGCGCAGTTCGCCGCGAAGCGCTTCAAGGATGTGCGCATTCTGAGGAGAATAGAAAGTATAATCCGTTCGGTCCGCTTTCCGCGCGGCCTGAAAGTTCGCTTTCGACCAGTTTGTAAAGTCCAGCAGGTACTTTTTGACGTCCATGCCCCATGTGTGCTCAACCACGAGCAGCAGCTGTTCCATAAAAGCGCCGTATGCGCGCCCTTCCGGGTCGAGGCGACCCGACCTCACCCATTCGGCGCGAAGATCGAGCAGGCGAAGATAGTGGGATGTCTTAAGCGGGTCGGTTGCGATGCCGTGAATCCACGTATCGCCGATCTCCTGCTCGACGATGGGCAGCGTATCGCGGATTTCCCGCACGGCACAGGCGAAATCATCGAGCGTGCCGGCCTCGATGGCGGCGTTCGGATAGCGCAACGCGAGCGCGCGGTATTCCTCTTCAAGCGTCTCCGGCGTCGGCGGTCCGGCGTTGTCAAGCGCGTGGCAGAAAGCGAGTGCCACGCCGTTTTCAAGTACGGTCGCCTCGCCGTAACTGCCTGCATAATGGACAACGATCTCATGCTCTCCGCAGCGCCAGCGAAAAAGTTTCGGCACCTCCGGCATGCGGGAGCCGCTGTTCACCCCGATGTGCAGGTACTCGATCCCGGCGCGCGCAAGCGGCGGAACTATGGCTTTTGTATGACCGGGCACATCCGTCATCTTCGCGGCGATGGTTTTTCTTCCGAAACGCGCGTCCAGATCTTTTGACAGAGAAAGCGCGTATGTGAACAACGCTTCGTCCATCAGTTCCGTGTGCGTCGTGCAGGCTAGCCCGTGCCAATTCACATCCCCGCGCCGGATAGCCGTCTCAAGCCGCGCCGTTCCCTCCGCGTCAGCGCGGTCGAAAAAATGCTTGATGAGATAGGAGCCGACCGTCCAAACGAAGCGTCTTTGTCCGTCGGCGTTGACGCGCTCTGCGAGGTCGATCGCCGCGGGGATGAACACCTCGCGGTATTTTTGAAGCACATCCGAAGCAAGCGCCGTGTAGCCGATATCCAGATGCGTTTTGAAGATCACGATAACCCTTTTTACGTCGCGGTTGTCCATCGTTCCATCCTATCTCTCAAAATAAAGCGGATTGGTCAGCATCGCGCGCATGGGCGGAAGACCCGGCGCATAACTGCGGTAAACCTCGAAGCGTGCGAACCGCGCGCCGGTGAAGCGCCGTGTTAATTTTATTGAAACAGTACCTTCCGGGCAACGCACGCTCTCCTCGCCAAGATCCGTGATGAGTTTGAGTTCATCCGCCCCCTGCAGCGCGAAGAAGGAAATCTCCGTTTGCGCGTCAGCCGGGGCGGTATCGCCGAACGAAAAAACGCTTTCGCCATTGGCGCAGCGCGCGTCCGCTCCGGGGCCGTCCGGAAGGTAGGAAAGATATCCGCTGCCGTGCCGCAGGGCCGACATGATATCTTCCGCGCTGCGCGATGGCGCATACAGGCACATGCATGGCATGGCGACTCCCCCAAGCAGACCCGCGCGATGATAGTCGCTGCCGCCCGTGGCGGCGATCTTTTCGCCCGCTGCGAGGCGGGCGTGCCAATAGCGGATCGCGCGCTCGTTGCGCTCGGACATTACGCCGTTCCATACCTCGATGCCGTCATAGGGGAGGTCAAATCCCCATAACCACGGCACGAGGGGGCAGAAAGGGTGGTTGAGCACGACCATTGCGCCGTTGCGCTTCGCTTGGAGGAACAAGTTTTCGGTTTCAGCGAGGTCCGCGGTGTAATACGGCGCGTCAAACGCCCGATTGACGCCGAGCAATCCCGCGTGGCCATTGTAATGCGTCCATTCCGTACCGGGCAGGACCGTCAAATCGCTAACGAGGGGAATCAGGTTATCCGAAGGAAAGTTGTTGTGGTCGGTCACGAAAAAATAATCCAGCTTCTGCTGCCGCGCGAGCGCGAGCGTGCCTTCCATATCCGCCGTGCCGTCGGATGCGGTCGTATGCAGGTGCGTGTCGCCTCGGAAAAGGCGGCGTTCCTTCTTCGTGAGGGTGACCTCGTATTCCACCACAACGCCCCCCTCCGGCACATGGTAGGCACCCGCGATGATGCGCCAGACGCCGGGCACGATCTCACGCCGCGCAAAGCCCGCGCTGCTGCCAAGCGGGGATACCCACACGTGGTCGCGGTCCGAGCCGGATGCACCGACGAATGCGCTGCCCGGTGCCTCGAGCGCAAGGTCGATGACACAGGGATTCGAGCGGATGATAAAGCCGCCCTGTTCCGCCAACTCGGATCGTGGGTACCGATAGCGCACGTCGATGCGCTCGATTCCTGCGGGCAGCTCAA